>JAZOBW010000024.1:0-9625 GCA_045596185.1 Acutalibacteraceae bacterium
TGTTACCGATGTTTACTATTCGCCCAATATTACCTGCATTAGAAATGAAACACTTGCAGGTTCCGCCTATGTAGCAGAGGTCGTTGCCCACGCAGCCGAAACCTTTGATGGCGGCACTTCGGACGATTGCTCACGCCCAACCAACAGTTATTTACCCAAAGGCACACTTGACTACTGCTATGCAGGTATAATATATGATGCCGAAAGCGGCAATTCCTACTACAAACTGAAAAGCGGTCTGAGAATCTATATTGATAAGAAAAATGCCCCCGACACCGAGCGTGTACTGGTAAGCAAACGCTACGCAGGAACACTTCCAGATCACAACGAACTTTCACTTGATTCGCTTGTTATTTCGGGTAAACACACCGTGATGACACTGAACACGATGTGGAAAGCGCCCTTCAAGGTAGATGTTCTGCCGCAAGGTTACACAAATCCCGCAAAACAGGATTACACTGTAAGTTCGGTTACCGTTCAGTATGTAGATATTGAATTTTGCTATGCAAATGTCCTTTCGGGCGATTTCACCATTCCTGCAGATAATCCAGTGTTCAGCCATTCACAGATAATCGATAACGGCGGCAGTATGACACTTCGCCTTTTCCTTAGAAAAACGGGGCTTTTCTACGGTTGGGAATGTGAATACAACGAAAACGGACAGTTGTGTTTCTATTTCCTTAATCCTGCCGTAACGACCGCCGCCGATAATTCATACGGTATCAACCTTACCGGAGTAACCGTTCTTATAGACGCAGGACACGGCGGCAGAGATATCGGTGCATCGGGACTAAATCCCTCTGTAAACCACGAGGCCGAGCGTAATCTGTCGTTAGCATATAAGATAAAGGCGGAACTTGAAAGCATCGGTGCAACGGTTGTTATGACCAGAACCGATAATTCCACACTCTCTGCCGATGAACGCTGCAGAATTTTGCGGCAGTTAAAACCCGACTACTGCATCGCCGTTCACCACGATTCGAATGTACGGCCCTCGGCAAACGGATTCAGTTCCTTCTATTTTTCCCCGTTCTCGGCAAATGCATCACGCTATGTATACAACCATACATCAAATGCAGGTATCTATTCCAAAACAAAACTATCGTGGCATTATTTCTATCTTGCCCGTATGACCACCTGCCCCGTTGTACTTACCGAAAACGGATTTATATCCTCAAGCACCGACTTCCCGGGTATTGCCGACGAAGGCATCAATCAACTAAAGGCTGTTATGGTAACCCGTGGCATCGCCGAATATTTCACATCTATAAGATAATTTTCAATTTTTTTCAAAAAAGGTGTTTACATTTTTTGCTTTTGATGCTATAATACAATAAATAAATTTAATTTTTCAAAAATAACGGAGGTTTTTATTATGAAGAAGATTCTTGCTGTTGTGCTTTGCGTCGTCGTTCTTTTCAGCCTCTCGATGACTGCATTCGCTGTTGACAGTCCCTCTGGCGAGACCGTACACAATGTTACCGTTATTACAAAACCCGGCAACAACGGTTCCACCACCACCCACAAAAAGGGTGAAATCATCAAAGTTTCTGCCGATCCTACTGCAGGAAAATTCGACAGTTGGACCGTTTACAAGAAAGACGGTTCCAAGGCTGTAGAGGGCGTTGACTACAAGTATGTAGAGGGCGGTTCCAAGATAACTCCCGCAACACTTGAGATCTATTCCGATCTTATCGTTTGCGCTAACTACGATGGAAAGATCACCGATCCTATCACCACCCAGCAGAAGGACGATGAATCCCCCCAGACCGGCGATATCGCTACAGTTGCTATGATGATAACGCTTCTTGCTTCTGCAGCAGTTTGTTTCGCTGCTAAAAAGCAACTCGCTTAAAACAATAAAACAGAGCAGTTCATCTGCTCTGTTTTTTGTTTGTAATGTTTATAAAGAAACGTCCGAAGAATTATTCCTCGGACGTATTTTTATTCCTGTGTTGCTTCAATTTCCTTTTTCATCAGGTTCAGTTTTTCGATACAATCAACACATACCGAATAACCGCACATATTGACGCTTTCAGCCATTATGCTGTCGCAAAAAATACAGGTAGGCTGATATTTTTCAAGAATTACACGGTTTCCGTCCATATAAATCTCGAAACTGTCAATATCGTTTTCTATCTTAAGCTGTTTACGGATTTCCTTGGGAATTACAACCCTTCCCATTTTATCCACAGGCCTTATCATTCCGGTTGATTTCATTTATTTTTTCCTCCTTTGACTTGCCTATTTTACACCAAAAACCGCTTATTTTCAACACTTTTTTTGCAATATTCATAAATACTTTACAGTTCCTGCCAGTTTATAGGTTTTTGTCCCGATTGTGTTAAAATTTTGTTTACAGAGGAAAAGTGTTTGCACCCGAAAAATCCACCGTACGCCGAAAGAGGACTGGGATGAACACTGATAAGTTTCTTATGAATAGGATTTTTCACGATCTCTGCCTTTTTTCGTGCATTGGCACCCCATAGAAGAAACACGACCGGTGTCTCTTTTTTATCCAGTTGGGCAATTATGCGGTCGGTAAACTGTTCCCACCCCATATTTTTATGACTGTTGGGTTGTGCGGCACGAACAGTAAGGACCGTGTTTAGCATCAATACCCCCTGCTTTGCCCAGCCGATAAGTTCGCCGTGGTCAGGAGGAATAAAACCCACATCGCTCTGTAGTTCTTTATATATATTTTTAAGCGAAGGCGGAGGCTCTATTCCCTTTTTCACCGAAAAGCACAGACCGTGCGCTTGTCCTTCTCCGTGGTAAGGGTCCTGCCCTATAATTACAACCTTTGTTTCCTTGAAAGAGGTATACTTAAGTGCATTAAAGATATCATACATATCGGGATACACTGTACGCGAAGCATACTCCTGTTTCAAAAACAAACGCAGTTGTTTATAATAAGGTTTTTCCCACTCATCTGCCAGAATATCATCCCAATCGTTTCCTATATTAACCATAATACCACCGCCGATTTTTAAGGTAATTACACCACATCATATACTTCAACGATTCCGCTGCTGTGATAAAGGGAGGGGGTTATGCGTATGGAATATCCCCTTCCGTTTTCACTTGTCCATTCCATCGTATGACGGCGCGGTACCGCAGTAGCGGCAAGAAGCATCATAATGGCACCACCGTGCATTATAACGGCGGCATCGGTGGCATCATTATTCATCATATCACGCACCACCATATTCAGTCCCAACACTATGCGCTTTATAAAATCGCTGTTGCTTTCTCCCGAAGGGGGCGCGTCTATTCTTCCTGCTGCCCACTCGGCATATTCGGGCATTATTTCAAGTTCTTCGGCAGTTTTGCCCTCGAAATCGCCGAAATCATACTCGGCAAGTTGGTCGATAACGATAGGCTCAAAACCCGAATAAAGCACCGCTGCAGACTGTTTGCAACGAAGCATAGGGCTTGTGTAAAGGCGGTCTATCTGGGGATATTCCAGATCTTCCCTCAAACTTTTCAGTTCCCTTACACCCTCGGGAGAGAGCGGCAGGTCGGTACGGCTGCCTATATACTGACCGCGGATATTCGCATCGGTCATACCGTGTCTTATAAGATGTATTCTATATGTCTTCATAAAGCAACTCCGTTATTTCGGTAATTATACTGTTTGAAACCAACATTCCGTTATTTGTAAGGGAGATATTTTCCCCCTTTATATTTATAAGCCCTGCCCTTTCGGATTGCAGCAGAAAAGCCTTAAGCTGAGCAGAAGGCTCATTTATATTTATTCCCTGCTTTAGTCGTAATCCAAGCATTATCCGCTCACTGTCATCGGTGATACCATCGTCCACAGTGTTGGCATCTGATATAAACCGCCGCAGGTCTTCGGGGTAATGAAAGCGTCTGCCGTCTACGAAAGAATGTGCAGAGGGTCCAATGCCAAGGTAATCTACCAATGTCCAGTATTTCATATTATGGTGGCTTATCCGCCCTGTTTTAGCAAAATTTGATATTTCGTAATGCTCATACCCTGCTTTTTCAAGCCGCTCACACATAAATAAATACTGCTGTACCTGTGCATCATCGTCCGGCAAAGAGGGTTTCTGCGCAAACAGAAGTGTATCAGGCTCTATTTTAAGCATATACGCTGATATGTGTTCGGGGTCAAGTGACAGAACAAAGTCAATACTTTTAGAAAGGGTGGCAATATCGCTTTCGGGCAGACAGAGCATCAGGTCAAGCGATATATTATCAAACCCTTCTTTTCTTGCCGCCGCCACCGTTCTTTCGGCATCACGGGCGGTATGCCTTCTGCCAAGAGTTTTCAGTTCGGCATCTATGCCGCTTTGAACTCCGATAGACAAACGGTTGACACCTGCTTTTTTGGCATAGTGCAAAAATCCGTTTTGTTCGTCCGAAGGATTCATCTCTGCTGTTATTTCGGCATCGGGCAGAATATTAAAAGCCTCCATTGCCGCATCTACAATATCGATTATGCGCTGTCCTAAAAGAGAGGGCGTACCGCCGCCTATATATAATGTGTCAATGGGGCGGTTGAAACTACCGCCCCATTTTTTTATCTCCCGTATCAGTCCCTTTGTAAACCTATCAAGCATCTGCTCACTGTAAACCGCAGAATAAAAGTTACAGTATGCACATCTTCTAGCACAAAAGGGAATGTGCAGATAAAGCCCTGCGTTATTAGGCAAGGATCTCACCAGTGCAACCGCCGGGTACTGCAGCGGCATTTGCCTCGTCGGTATCGATATGCATAGCAAGTGCGTAACTATCGCTTACACGAACAACAACATCATCAAAAATAAGTGCTCTGCCCTCGGTAGGAATCTTAACGCTTACTACCTGCTTATCGGTAAGACCGAATCTCTCACCGTCGGCAACGGTCATATGTATATGACGCTTTGCAGCGATAACGCCTTCTTTAAGTTCAACCTCGCCACAGGGGCCAACCAGTTTGCAAACACCTGTGCCTGCAACATCGCCCGACTCACGGATAGGAGCGGTAACACCAATGGTACGGGCATCGGTAAGCGAAAGTTCAACCTGATCTGCAGGACGGGTAGGACCAAGGATAGATGCCTTAAGTGATGCCTTGGGGCCTACAACAGTAACCTTTTCTTCACAAGCGAACTGACCCGGCTGGGAAAGATCCTTCTTGGGGGTAAGGGCGTGACCCTTGCCGAAAAGGATTTCAAGTGTTTCCTGTGTTACATGCACGTGACGTGCAGAAATTTCAACCATTACTTCTTTAGCCATAATAAGACTTCCTTTACATAAATTTTCTATTTATAATTGTAACATATTTTGTACAGATTACAAGTGTTTTTTACCTTTGTCGGCAAAATAGTTGCCGCACATATTTGAAAAAATTTGCATAATCCACCTATACTATAACAACGAAATGAATTTATTGAAAATCTCCCGATAATATGATATACTGATTAAAATAAAAATGAAGGAGAGAGAAAGTGTTGAAAAAGTTAATCGCTTTACTTCTTACTATTGGTATGTTACTTACTTTATCCGCTTGCGGTGACGCAAAAACCGACAGCACCCTTGATGAAGAATCAAAACCTGTTTCCACCGAAAGCGAAGTTCAGACCGACAATACTTCCGAGCCCAGCCACACACATACATTTGCTGATGCTACCTGCGTTTCCCCAAAAACCTGTTCTTGCGGTACTACTGAAGGAAACGCACTAGGCCACACCTTTACCGATGCTACCTGCGTTTCCCCGAAAACCTGTACTGTTTGCGGTGCAACCGAAGGCAACGCACTCGGTCACAATTATGTAGACGGTACCTGTTCTGTCTGCAAACAGGACGACCCTAACGCCACCGCCGTAGGTCTTGAAAAGTTAACCGTTATAGATGCACCCCAACTGTGGTCAAGGGGATACAGTTTTATAAACAGCAATATAGAAGATAATTTTAAGAATACATACGACAAATGGCATAGATACAGTTTCTTTAGAGATGTGCCATCCACTGCCGTTCACGATTTGGGTGGTAAATATTCAACCTTTACCGGCTCTATAGTTGCAACACGATACACAGACAAATCATGCAGCTACACCGTTAAGATTTATGTTGACGATGTTTTGAAGTTCACCAAAACAGGCTATACAAAGCCCACGGGAAAGGTTGATTTCTCGGTTGATGTAAAGGGCGGCACAAAACTTACCATAGAGGCTTTTTGCGAACAAACAGTAGAGATTGATCACAGCATCGGTATTGTTGATGCCGTGCTTACAAAATAGTATAGTATAATATGATCAATAATAGAGTTATCCCGTATTTCGGGGTAACTCTATTTATATACCTTGAAAACAACCGCAAAAAATGGTATAGTGAATAAGACATATTGACACAAATTATAAAGGATTGATGTTTTATGCAGATACACGGACTACAAAAAATGACACTTTTAGACTTCCCCGGCAAGGTTGCCTGTACGGTATTTATCGCAGGTTGCAACCTGCGGTGCCCATTTTGTCATAATTCACACCTTGTTACCGATATAAAGGGCGAAAATATGCTCTCTACCCAAGAGGTTCTGCGCTTTATCGAAAGCAGACGGCGTATCCTTGACGGCGTTGCAATAACGGGCGGCGAACCGCTGCTTTTCGATGAGGTTATCCCATTCATAAAAGAAATCAAGAAAATGGGGTTAGCCGTTAAACTTGACACCAACGGAACCTTGCCCGATAAACTGAAAGCGGTTATAGAAGAGGGACTTATCGATTATGTTGCTATGGATGTTAAAAACTGTTTCGAGCGTTATGCCGAAACGGTGGGTGTTAAAGATTTTGACACTGCGCCCATAAAAGAAAGTATTTCTCTGCTTATAAATTCGGATATAGATTACGAATTCCGCACCACCGTTGTAAAAGAATTCCACAGCCTTGTGGATATAGAAAGCCTTGCTTTAAGAATAAAGGGCGCCAAAAAATATTTTCTGCAATCCTTTGTGGATTCGGGCGCACTAATCCAAAGCGGCCTTTCAGGCGTTTCAAAGGCTAAAATGCTTGAGATGAAGCGTATTGCGCTGAAATTTGTTGATTCCTGCGAACTGCGCGGAGTATAAAAAAATCAAAAAAATACAAGATATTGTATTTTTGCTATTGACAAAACACAATATTTGTTATATAATCGGTTTGCACACCAAAATTAGATAAATAAGGAGAGAGATTATGTACAGCGTAGTAAAGCGCGACGGTAAAGCCGTTGATTTTAACCTAAAAAAAATAAGCGACGCTATCGCTCTGGCATTTGATGCCTGCGACAGACAGTACAATCAAGACACTATCGACTTCCTTGCTCTCAAGGTTACAGCCGATTTTGAACCCAAAATAGAAGACGGAAAGATTGCTGTTGAAAACATTCAGGACAGCGTTGAAAGCGTTCTTATCAAAGCCGGATACGATGATGTTTCCAAGGCATACATTCTTTACAGAAGACAGAGAGAAAAACTCCGTAACCTGGGCACCACGATGGTTAACTACAAGGATATCGTTAATAACTACCTTCATGTTAACGACTGGCGCGTTAAGGAAAATTCCACCGTTACCTATTCGGTAGGCGGTCTTATCCTCAGCAACTCGGGTGCCATAACCGCCAACTACTGGCTTTCGGAAATTTACGATGACGAGATAGCAAATGCTCACCGTAATGCCGACATTCACATTCACGACCTTTCCATGCTCACCGGTTACTGTGCAGGTTGGTCCTTAAAGCAACTCATTCAGGAAGGTCTCGGCGGTGTTCCGGGCAAGATTTCTTCTGCCCCCGCTTCCCACCTTTCAACCCTGTGCAACCAGATGGTAAACTTCCTCGGTATTATGCAGAATGAATGGGCAGGTGCTCAGGCATTTTCTTCCTTTGATACCTACCTTGCTCCCTTTGTTAAGGTGGACAACCTGACCTATAAAGAGACCAAGCAGTGCATCCAGTCCTTCATCTACGGCGTTAACACCCCGTCCAGATGGGGCACCCAGTCACCCTTTACAAATATCACACTTGACTGGGTAGTACCTGCTGACCTTGCAGAACTTAATGCTATTGTAGGCGGCAAAGAGATGCCCTTCAAATATAAGGACTGCAAAAAGGAAATGGATATGATAAACAAGGCGTTTATCGAGATAATGATCGAAGGCGATGCCAACGGCAGAGGCTTCCAGTATCCCATTCCTACCTACTCCATCACAAGAGACTTTGACTGGTCCGATACCGAAAACAACCGTCTGCTCTTTGAGATGACCGCAAAATTCGGTACCCCCTATTTCTCCAACTACATCAACAGCGATATGGAGCCCAGCGATGTAAGAAGTATGTGCTGCAGACTTCGTCTTGATCTGCGTGAACTGCGCAAAAAGTCGGGCGGCTTCTTCGGAAGCGGTGAAAGCACCGGTTCTGTCGGTGTTGTTACCATCAATATGCCCAGAATCGCATACCTTGCCAAGGACGAGGCCGATTTCTATGCCCGTCTTGATAAACTTATGGACATCTCCGCCCGTTCACTCAAGGTAAAGCGCGATGTTATTACCAAACTGCTTGAAGGCGGTCTGTATCCCTACACCAAGAGATATCTAGGCACCTTCAATAACCACTTCTCCAGCATCGGTCTTGTAGGTATGAACGAGGCAGGTCTCAACGCAAAATGGCTCAAAAAAGACCTTACCCACAAAGAGACCCAGAAGTTCACTGCCGATGTTCTTAACCATATGAGAGAGCGCCTCTCCGACTATCAGGAGAAATACGGCGACCTTTACAACCTCGAGGCAACACCGGCAGAGTCTACATCCTTCCGTCTTGCCAAGCACGACCTTAAGAAGTATCCCGATATCATCACCGCATCGCCTGATGCAAACGGTGCACCCTACTATACCAACAGTTCACATCTGCCGGTTGGTTACACCGATGATATCTTCACCGCTCTTGATGTTCAGGACGAACTACAGACTCTGTACACTTCGGGTACCGTTTTCCACGCATTCCTCGGTGAAAAACTCCCCGATTGGCAGTCTGCTGCAAATCTTGTTCGCAAGATAGCAGAAAACTACAAACTTCCCTACTACACCATGTCTCCTACCTATTCGGTATGTAAGAATCACGGATATCTTACCGGTGAGCATTTCAAGTGCCCCGTTTGCGGTGAAAACGCCGAGGTTTACAGCCGAATCACCGGTTACTACCGTCCGGTTCAGAACTGGAACGACGGTAAGTCGCAGGAGTATAAGGAGAGAAACACCTACAATATCGAGACATCGGTACTTACACACGAGGGCGTTATCGAAAATAACTGCGAATGTGATGATAACACCGCTGCTATGACAGACGGCAACTATCTGTTCACCACCGCAACCTGCCCCAACTGTAAGATAGCCTGCGGTATTCTCGATAAGAACAATGTTTCTTACACCAAACTTCTTGCAAACGAGAATGTTGAACTTGTAGAACAGCTAGGCATTAAACAGGCACCCACACTGGTTGTTGTAAAGAACGGCGAGGCTGCAAAGTTTGCAGGCGTTTCGGAAATTAAAAAATACCTTAATGTATAAGAGTGAATAATATGTATGATATTATAGTTATCGGGGGAGGTCCTGCGGGACTCACCGCCGCGCTCTATGGTTTGAGA
>JAZOBW010000025.1:0-7750 GCA_045596185.1 Acutalibacteraceae bacterium
TAGCAGAAGCAGAGGTTGAAAATACCGTACTTGAAGGCGGTAGCGGTGTTGATTCGGTAAATATAAATCAACCCGATATACTTCCCGAACGTCTTGAGAGCGGAACATTGCCGTTACCTGCTATTACCGGAGTAGGTGCAGGTATTGATTTTGTGAAAAAAACCGGTTGTGAAAGCATACACAAAAGAGAAATGCGACTGATTCAAAGATTGTACCGACTGTTGGATAAAAACAAGTCGGTGATACTGTATACGGATATGCCGGACGAAGAACATTATGCTCCGGTACTTTCCTTCAATGTTAAAAATTTTACTTCGGTGGAAACCGCTGCGATGCTCAATCGTGCAGGAATAGCGGTAAGAGCAGGTCTGCACTGTGCACCTCTTACCCACAAAAAACTCGGCACATTGGATGTCGGAACTGTAAGGATATCGCCATCGGTGTTTAATACCGCTGCCCAAATAGATTATCTTTCACAAATTGTAAAAAATATATAAAAAAATTAAAATAATTATTGCTCTGGGTAAATAAATATGTTAAAATATTATAGAATGAATACAGAGCAAAGGACTGGTGTGGGTGAGTACTATAACAGGCGCGATTTATACCTTATGGAATCAAATCGTATACGCCTTGTCTAACGGGCGGTTTTTCGATCTGCTCGATATTATTATTATCGCTTGGATCATATACAAAGCAATAGGATTTATGCGTGAAACCCGCGCCGGTCAACTGGTTAAAGGAATTTTTGTACTGCTTATCATTTATGCATTTGCCAACTGGTTTGAATTGGCGGTTTTGAAATGGCTATTGTCGGCGGTAGTCGATTCTGCTATTATTGCATTTGCAGTTATTTTCCAGCCCGAACTACGCCGAATGCTTGAAAGAGTGGGACAGACCAAACTTTCCCATACCCGTTTTGCCGGTGATGAAGACAGTGCTGTATCGCTGTGTATCGATAAGGTGTGCAAAGCGGCAGGAACTATGCAGGAAAATAAGATAGGTGCATTGATCGTTTTCGAGCGAAAGACCCAGTTGGGTGAGATAATAAATACCGGAACGGTTATTGATGCCGCCCCTTCCGCCTCTGTTATAAGTAATATCTTTTTTCCGAAATCTCCTTTGCACGACGGTGCTATGATTATCCGTGACGGTAGGGTATATGCTGCCGGATGTATTCTACCGCTTACACAAAGTCAGGTCTTTTCTTCGCAACTGGGAACTCGCCATAGAGCAGCTATCGGTATGACGGAAAATTCCGATGCCGTAGTTTTGGTGGTTTCTGAAGAAACAGGAAATATTTCCATAGTATGCAACGGTCAGATAACTCGTAATTATACCGGTGTATCTGCCTGCGCGGAACTTCGTCGTTTGCTGATAGAAAATGAACTTGAAGAAAAGGATAACAATATCATATCCGCCTTGAAGCACATCTGGCCTTTCGGCAAAAAAGATGAAAAGAAGGAGGATGAAAAGACTGATGAAAATTAAGTTTCTTTCCGGATTAAGCCTAAGAAAACTTCTCAACAACAAGCGTTTCACCGCTACAATTTCGGTCATTCTGTCATTCTCCATCTGGCTGGTCGTTATGATAAACCGTAATCCTGTCAGGGAACAGACCTTCACCGATATTCCTGCTACCATTTCCATCGAAAACACTATTGTAAGTGAAATGGGACTTGGTATAGTATCTGATATATCTTCGCAAAAGTTCACCGTTACGGTTAGCGGTCCTAATTATATCGTAAGCGGTCTTAAACCAGAAGATATTCTTCTTTCTGCATCGGTTACCGATGTGAATTCGGCAGGTACCTACAACCTTGAAATTGTCGGCAACCGCAACAGCAGTAAAAGCGGATACACTTTTTCTTCCATAACACCTTCATCTATAGATGTAACCTTTGATTTTATAGATACAATGGAATATACCGTTGTTCCGAAACTTATTGGTGTTGGTGCTACAGAGGGTCTTATTGCCGATACACCTGTTCTGGCTGATGCACAGCAGGCAACCATCACGATAAAGGGTCCGCGATCAATAATGGATACCATCGCTTCGGTGGGCGCTGTTGCTACCGTTGATGAAAAACTCAGCAGTACAAAATCCTATGATGCGGATATTGTCCTGTTTAATGAAAAAGACGAGGTAATCTACCGCTATACTTCTGACGGAAGTATTTACGATGCTCAGAATAATACGATAGTAAGTACACCCCTCACCCTTGACTTCACATCGGTCAAGGTTTCGCAACCTATTTCAAAGAAGGCGACATTCAAGGTGCGTCCGGTATTCACAAATACACCGTCCGGAATGTCTGTTTCAAATATTCCGTGGTCGGTTGATCATCCGTCAGTAACGGTTATCGGAACTCCCGAAGTAATAGATAAAATAGAAGAAATATCACTTTCGGCTATTGATTTTACCGGTGTTTCCACTACGGCAAATCTATTTGAAGTTTCTGCCGTTTTACCGGAAGGCGTGAAGATCCTCGATAACGTTGAGTTCTTTACCATAAGTATCGATACATCGAAATATGCCGAAAAGGTATTTACCGTTTCGGATATCCGTTGTACGGGCCTTTCTTCAGGACTTAAAATGAGTTCTGTGGACAGAATAAGAAATGTTAAGATATGCGGTCCCAAGTCGGTCATATCTTCAATTACAGCATCCGATCTTTATGCCTCGATTAGTCTTACCGATAAATCGGTGGGCGAACACACGGTTGAGGTCGCCATTAAATCCGAAAAGCACAATAATATATGGCAGGTCGGCGCATATTCAACCACCATCACAATAAGTGAATAACTAAACTAAAAGACACGATACCACCTTTTCTGCATAGAATATGTAGTGAGGTGGTATCTGTGATAAAATCGGTTTTAATTGTTGTATGCGTTTTGTTGGCAGTGTCCGGATTATGTGAATTTATTCACACTATAAGAGTTGCATTCTGTATTCCTAAAAAAGGACGCCGCGGTGTAATGGTTGTATGGCTGAAACCGGGAATTTGCACTCAACAGATCAGATTTGTCTCTCAGCAGATAGAATGGTATGGCAGTGCCTATGCCGACCATATAATTGCTGTTACTTCGGAGGTCGGTGATGAAGAACTGACGGAGTGCAGGGCGCTTACAGAAAATACCGATATAATATTATGCCCACAAGAAGTATTGGCACATATAGTAGGGTATATATCCGATTATCAGGAGTAAATTTTATGCAAAACAAAACAAATCCCGATGATGTAATAAGCGTAAAAGGGCTTGTTGAAAAAATTACATACAGAAATGAGCAGAACGGATATACCGTAGCAGATATAAAAAGTGGAAGAGAAAAAGTAACCGTTGTCGGTATTCTCCCTTTTTTGGGCGAGGGCGAAATGGCAACCTTTACCGGTGAATATATAATTCATCCCAGTTACGGCAGACAGTTTTCCGTTTCCTCCTTTGAAAGAACCGTGCCCGAGGATTCCGCATCAATTCTGCGATATTTATCTTCGGGAATAATTAAGGGGGTAGGTCCTGCCACTGCTAAAAGCATCGTGGATAAATTCGGTGCGGATTCTCTTGATATTATACAAAATTACCCCGAAGACCTTGCGCTGATAAAAGGCATATCTCTTCAAAAGGCTCTCGCTATATCGGAGGAGTATCAAAAACAGTACGGTGTTCGCGATATAATGCTTCTTCTTGCGAAGTATTCTGTTACACCCGAAAGGTGTGTGCGTATATACCGTGCTCTGGGCAAACATGCTGCCGATATGATAAGGGACAACCCCTATGTGCTTTGTGGCGGCGATATTGAATTTCCTTTTGAAAGCGCCGAATGTATTGCAAGTGATTTTGGAATATCTGCCGACAATATTTGCAGACTTTCAGCAGGAATTGAATACATTCTCAGAAAAAATCTTATGAACGGTCACACTTGCCTTCCGCGTAAAAAGTTGTTGGATGTTGCGGTAAGGTTGCTTGAATCTGATGAGGGACGAATAGAAACGGTATGTGACCGTATGATAGAATCACTTGCGGTTACGCTGGTAAAAAAAGATGACATCGATTTTATTGCACTTTCGCAGTATAGTGCGGCTGAAGAATTTATAGCATCAAGACTGTTAGCGGCACGCAATCATACAACACCGCTTACTCCTATTGCCGACCTTGAAATAGATTATGTTGAGAATAAACTTAAGATAAAGTTTGAAAAGTTGCAGAGAGACGCTATCAAATCTGCTGTAGATGATGGCGTTTTGCTGCTTACCGGCGGTCCGGGAACAGGAAAAACCACCACTTTGAATGCGATAATCGAACTTTTAGAACGCAGGGATGTAAAAATAGAACTTGCGGCTCCCACAGGCAGAGCGGCAAAAAGAATGACCGAACTTACCGGAAAGGAAGCCAAGACCATACATCGACTTTTGGAGGTTGAATGGGGCGACGGCGAAAAACAACACTTTTGTAAGAACGAAAAAAACCCACTTGATTGTGATATTATTGTTCTGGATGAATCATCAATGATAGATAGCCTTCTGTTTGAAAATTTACTTCGTGCTTTGCGGCTTTCCACCAGAATAATAATGGTTGGTGATGCCGACCAGTTGCCAAGTGTTTCGGCAGGTAATGTGTTCGGCGATATAATTGCATCCGGTAAATTTACATCTATCAGTCTTAAAAAGGTGTTCCGTCAGGCAGAGGAAAGCCTTATAATAACCAATGCCCACGCCATTATTAACAACACCGAACCCGATCTTTCAAACGGCGGAAAAGATTTTTTTATGATAGAACGTAAAAGTGCTTATGATGTATGTAATACATTACTTGAAGTTTGTACCGAGCGTCTGCCCCGAACTTATGGCTTTGATCCGCTTACCGATGTTCAGATAATCTGTCCTTCGCGAAAACTTGAAACGGGCACAGTTAATCTTAATAATCTGCTTCAGCAGGTATTAAATCCCCGTGTCGGTAATAGGCAGCCACAACTCAGTTATAAAGGCGTATATATGCGTGTTGGCGACAAGGTTATGCAGGTGAAAAATAATTATGATATAATGTGGCAACGTGATGACGGCAGTAGCGGTGAAGGCATCTTTAACGGTGATGTCGGATACATTTCTTCTATAGACCTGCGTAATGGGATAGTCAATGTAAGGTATGATGATAAAACCGCCACATATTTTCCCGAAAACTTCGGGGAACTGGAGTTGGCTTATGCCGTAACGGTGCATAAAAGTCAGGGTAGTGAGTTTGACTGCGTTGTTATTCCGTTATTTGACATTCCATCACAGTTGCGATACAGAAATCTTCTTTATACCGCCGTTACCCGTGCAAAAAAGATGTTGGTTATCGTGGGAAGTCGTTCGGTATTTGCCGAAATGGCACAAAATGACCGCAAGACTTTGCGTTATACTATGTTAGAGGGTTTTATAAATGAAACTGCTTACAGAGATAATTGATGTTATTTTTCCCAGGAAATGTATTTCATGCGGTGAAATTATAAATACCGATAAATCTTTTTGCCCCGAATGTGCAAAGCAGATAAAATATATCAATCCGCAAAAACGGTGCATCAGATGCGGACTTGAAAAATCACAATGCATGTGTTCCGGTAATGTTTATAGGTTCGAGGGCGTTGTCTCGGTGTTTGAACATAACGGCGCACCCAGACAGGCAATACTTAATTTTAAGGGGGCAGGGAAGATAGATTATTCCGATTTTTTTGTTTCGGAAATGGTTAAGGCTTTCAAAAGCGAGTTGTCGCATATAAAATTTGATGCATTGTTTGCGGTTCCTCCCGAACCAGGCTTTCGCAAAAATCGCAAGTTTGACCATACTGACATACTTGCGCGCAGGTTTTCAAAGATTACCGGAATACCTTATATAACAGGTGTGCTTAAGGCGCACCGCGTTACTAAAAGTCAGCATAAAAGCAATAGGGAAGAACGAAAGAAAAACGCTCTGAAAAAATACTATTTTAAGAAAAAGATACAGGCATCGGTTGTGCTTTTGCTCGATGATGTTAAAACAACGGGAAGTTCACTTGATGCCTGCGCAAGACAGTTGTTGTTTGCAGGTGCGGATAGGGTGTTTTGCATTACGGCACTTGCAACGGTTAGGAAAAACGATAAAACAACGGTTGAAAAAAGATAAGTTTTTTTATATAATGAGATTGGTGATTTTATGGCAACTGAAATTGGTATAGATTTGGGCAGTTCAAAAACTGTTATTTTTTCAAGTTCAAAGGTTGTTCTTGAACTTCCCAGTATAGTTACTGTGGACAATGAAACCTGGGAACCTATATACTACGGCGAAAAAGCCAAACAGACTTTGGGCAGAACACCTGAAAGTATGGTTTGTGTTTTCCCGATAGAACATGGTGTAATTGCCGATTATTATATTGCTGAAATGATGCTTAAAGAGTATATGGGCAGCGCATTCGGCGGCCGCATAGTCCGTCCACGTATTATGGCAACACTTCCTGCGGGACTTACCGAACTTCAACACCATACCCTTACAAATGTTGTTGAGTCGGGAGGCGGTAGAAATATATCGATAATTGAAGGCCCCCTAGCGGTTGCCTTTGGATTAGGGCTCGATTTTTCTACGCCTCACGGTTCGCTCATTGTAGATATCGGTGCAGGAACAACAGATATTGCTGTTGTGTCTATGGGTGGAATAGCAGTCTGTGATTCCTTCAAAACTGCTTCTATGGATTTTGATGCACAGATTATGCGTTACATAAGGAAAGAATTTAATATCGAAATCGGTCCACTTATGGCAGAAACGGTTAAAAAGCAGATAGGAACTGTTATTGAACGCCCCATCGATATTGCAATGGTGGCAAAGGGAAGAAATGTCTTTACAGGTCTGCCTGAAAGTTTTGAAATAACCTCATCAGAAGTATATGAAGCGTTAAGGGAAACGGCTTATTCTATATGTAACGCAATTCGTTCGGTTCTGCTTAAGACCGATCCCGATCTTGTAGCCGATATACAGAATGACGGTATGCACCTTACGGGTGGCGGAGCACTGATAAACGGTATGACCGAATTGTTGGAGGATTATCTCGGGATAAAGATACACCTTCTTGAAGATCCGACACATAGCGTTGTCAAGGGCGCGGCGGTTGCGCTTAAACACCCCGAACTGCTCAAAAACGTCAATTATCAACTGCGCTCAATAAAGGAATTGACCATCGAATGATATTTTGCGGAATAGATTGCATATTTTTCTAAAAAAACACTTGCAATCTATTCCGCTTTGTGTTATAATCTATCGGTCGCAGTATGTGGCGGCAAATATTACACACATTCCGTTTGTCGGCGGTAGGTGTTGCCTTAGATACGGGCAAATTCCGCAACGCGAAACGGGATGGAGGAAAAACCTCAGGAGGAAAACAAAATGGCAGTAGTATCTATGAAACAACTTCTTGAAGCCGGTGTTCATTTCGGACATCAGACAAGACGTTGGAACCCCAAAATGGCTCCGTATATCTTTACAGAGCGTAACGGTATTTACATTATCGACCTGCAGCAGACCGTTAAGAAACTTAACGAGGCTTATCTGTTTGTACGCGATATTGCGGCTCAAGGCGGCGACATTCTTTTCGTCGGTACCAAGAAGCAGGCTCAGGATTCCGTTAAGGAAGAGGCAGAGCACTGCGGTATGCCCTATGTAAATGCTCGTTGGCTGGGCGGTATGCTCACCAATTTCTCGACCATTCGCACAAGAATTGCACGTCTTAATCAACTTCGCA
>JAZOBW010000026.1:0-2627 GCA_045596185.1 Acutalibacteraceae bacterium
CGGTAGATGTGACTGTAAATTTGACGGAATAGATCCGCGGCTTCAAAAACTAGCGGACTTATTAAATAATCAATAATTAAATTTTTAATACTAAACTAAGGAGGTGCTGAATAATGGCAGTACCGAAGAGAAAAACTTCTAAGGCAAGACGTGACAAGAGAAGAAACAATGTTTGGAAAATCAGTGCTCCGACTTTGGTAAGATGTCCGAGCTGCGGTCAATATAAACGCCCGCACAGACTTTGTCTGTCCTGCGGCAAGTACAACGGCCGTACAGTTGTTGAGGTTGCAGAATAAGCAATTAAAGCAGAGGGGGATATTTTGTCCCTCTCTTTTTTTTAGAGTGGATTGAAAGGGGCGGTTTGATGGCAGTAACGGTATCTGGAGTTGAAAAGGGAAGTTATGCACACAAATGCGGAATATCTGCAGGCGATACCCTTGTTTCGCTGAACGGACATACCATTATGGATGTGTTGGATTACCGCTTTTATCAGAATACAGATAAGATAGTTATAGAGTATATAGGAAAGAGCGGCAAACTTAAAAAGGCAAAGATAAAAAAGCAAGATTATGATGAACTGGGTATGCTGTTTGACAGTTATCTTATGGATAAGCAGCGTGCTTGTAAGAATAAATGTATCTTCTGCTTTATCGATCAACTTCCAAAAGGCCTGCGCGACAGTCTGTACTTTAAGGATGATGATTCCCGTCTTTCTTTTTTGTTCGGTAACTACATTACGCTCACCAATATTACCGAGCACGAGATAGAGCGTATTATAAATATGCATATCAGTCCTGTTAATATTTCGGTACATACCACCAATCCCGAACTGCGGGTAAAGATGATGGCAAATCCGGGTGCAGGAAAGGCGCTTTCTCATATATGGCGTTTTAACAGTGCCGGTATAAAAATGAAGTGTCAACTTGTTCTTTGTCCCGGTTACAATGATGGGGAAGAACTTGAGCGAACTTTATCGGATCTGCTTAAACTCGAAAATGTAGAGTCGGTTGCGGTAGTACCGGTAGGACTTACAAAACACCGTCAGGGACTGGCAGAATTGAAACCTTTTGATAAAAACAGTGCCGAGAGTGTTATAACAACTATCGACAGTTTTGGCGACAGATCCTGCGAACTGTATGGTGAGCGGCGTTTCTACGCTTCGGACGAGTTTTATCTTCTTGCCCAAAGACAGATACCCGATGCCGAATATTACGGCGATTTTCTTCAACTTGAAAATGGCGTAGGTATGTGGTCACTGCTGAAAAGCGAAGCGATGGAGGCACTTAAAGACTTTAATTCAAAAGATTCAAAACGCCACATTTCTATTGCAACGGGTGTATCTGCATTTTCTCTTATAAAGGAAATAGCCGGTTTGTGTGAAAAAAAATATTCGGGGCTTACCTGTGATGTGTATGCAATAAAGAATAACTTTTTCGGTGAGCGAATAACCGTTGCAGGACTTGTAACTGCTGCGGATATCTATGAACAGTTAAAGGATAAAGATTTAGGACAAGCATTATATATTCCGTCTTCAATGCTAAGAAGTGAGGGAGATATGTTTCTGGACAGTATAACGGTTGAGGAACTTTCAGAAAAACTCGGTGTAGAGGTTATCCCCACCAATTGTGACGGTTATTCGCTTGTATCCGCGATTTTACAGTAAAGGAGAGCGGTATTATGGCAAAACCCGTTATAGCGGTAGTGGGCCGTCCAAATGTAGGCAAGTCCACACTTTTTAATAAACTTGTCGGTAAACGCCTTTCTATAGTTGACGATACCCCCGGTGTTACCCGCGACCGTATTTATGGCGATACCGAATGGTTAGGCAGAAAGGTTATGCTGGTAGATACCGGTGGTATTGAACCCGAGACCGATGATATAATATTGGCAAGTATGCGCTCTCAGGCACAACTTGCCATTGAAACAGCCAATGTTATAATATTTGTAACCGATCTTAAGACCGGTGTAACTGCTGCCGATATGGAGATTGCCGCTATGCTGCAGAAAAGTGGCAAACCGATAGTGCTTTGTGTTAATAAGTGCGATAAGGTGGGCGATACTCCGCTTGAATTTTACGAGTTTTATAATTTAGGTCTTGGTGATCCGGTGGCGGTATCTTCGGTACACGGCCACGGAACAGGTGACCTTCTTGATGCCGCTTTTCAGTATCTTCCCGATGAAGAGGATACCGAAAACGATAGTGAGATAGTCAATGTTGCCATTATCGGCAAACCTAACGCCGGAAAATCTTCTTTAGTAAATCGTATAGCAGGGGAGGAACGCTCCATCGTTTCGGATATTGCCGGAACAACTCGTGATGCTATTGATACTATGGTAGAAAACGATTTTGGTAGATTTAATTTTATTGATACCGCCGGTCTTCGTCGTAACAGTAAGGTAGAAGACAAGATTGAAAAATACAGTGTACTTCGTGCGAAGATGGCTATTGAACGCTCCGATGTATGTGTTATAATGATAGACGGAACCGATGGATTTACTGAACAGGATTCCAAGGTGGCAGGTCTTGCGCTGGAACAGGGCAAGGCGTGTATTATTGCGGTAAACAAATGGGATATTGTCGATAAGGACGGTAAGACAATGGATACCTACCGTAAAAAACTTATGAA
>JAZOBW010000027.1:0-6584 GCA_045596185.1 Acutalibacteraceae bacterium
CCTCCGACTTAAAATACCGGTCTTTTTTGCGAGATCGGCGGCGGTATCCGCAGTATGGATACCATTGACCGCTACATATCTGCCGGTATTGACAGGGTCATTCTTGGAACAGCGGCTGTTACTGAAGAAGGGTTTGTTGAAACAGCGGTAAAAAAACACGGCGAAAAAATCGCCGTTGGCATTGATATAAAGGACGGATTTGTAGCCATTAAGGGCTGGACCGAAAGTTCCAACCTTAACGCTATGGATTTCTGCCGCAAAATGCAGGATATCGGCGTTAAAACGGTAATCTGTACCGATATTTCAAAGGATGGCGCAATGCAGGGCACAAATCATTCTTTATACAACGAAATGTCCGATAAATTTAATCTGCAAATAATTGCTTCGGGCGGCGTTTCCGGCATATCAGATGTTGAAAAACTTGCCGCAAAAGGTCTTTACGGTGCCATAATCGGAAAGGCTTATTACACGGGAGACATCGACCTGACAAGGGCTATCGAGGTGGCGAAATGATTACAAAAAGAATTATCCCCTGCCTTGATGTGCGTGACGGAAGGGTTGTAAAAGGTGTAAACTTTGAGGGGCTTCAGGATGTTTCCTCCCCCGTTACTCTTGCAAAATTCTACAGCGATTGCGGTGCCGACGAACTGGTTTTTTACGATATCACCGCATCTTCGGACGGACGCAAACTCTTCACCGATATACTTTGCGAGACCGCCAAAAGCGTTTTTATTCCGCTAACGGTGGGCGGCGGTATAAATACCGTTGCCGACTTTGACCGCGTACTGAACTGCGGTGCCGACAAGGTAAGTGTAAATTCGGGCGCCATTAAAAACCCCAACCTTGTTTACGAAGCCGCTAAACTATACGGCGACCAGTGCGTTGTACTTTCCGCCGACATAAAGCGTGTAGACGGTGTATTCCGTGTATTTGCCAAAGGCGGAAGGGAAAACACAGGTATGGAGGCCATCTCCTGGATAAAACGCTGTGTTGAAAACGGCGCAGGTGAAATCGTGGTAAACTCCATTGATACCGATGGTGTAAAGGGCGGATTCGATATCGATATGCTCGATGCCGTTTGCAATGCTGTATCGGTTCCGGTTATCGCTTCGGGCGGTGCTGGTAAAACAGAAGATTTCATCACGCTATTCAAAACTCTGCCCCGTGTTGATGCCGGTCTTGCCGCCTCTATCTTCCACTTCGGCGAAGTAAGCATTGCAGAACTTAAAGAAGAGTTATTCAGAAACAATATTCCCACAAGGAGAATTAACAATGATTAACATAGACAATCTTAAATTTGACGAAAAGGGACTTATCCCTGCAATAGTTGTTGACGCTGTCAGCAAAAAGGTTCTTACCCTTGCATATATGAATAGGGAAAGTCTTGAAATATCCCTTGAAAAAAAACTTACCTGTTTCTTCAGCCGTTCCAGAAATGAGTTGTGGCTTAAAGGGGAAACGAGCGGCAACTACCAGCACATTGTTTCCATCACCGCCGACTGCGACAATGATGCCCTGGTTGTTATGGTTGAACCCGACGGCCCTGCCTGCCATCTGGGCACCGACTCCTGCTTTGAAAACCGACTTTTTGAAAGTGATGAACTGAGCGAGTTTTCCTACGAAGGACTTATGGAACTTCTGAAGGGCAGGAAAACCGAAAAGAAAGAAGGTTCCTATACAACATATCTTTTCGAAAAAGGAATCGATAAAATACTGAAAAAGGTAGGCGAAGAATCTACTGAGGTTATCATCGCCGCTAAGGCTGACGATAAGGAAGAAACCATTTACGAAATAGCCGATCTTGCCTACCACATAATGGTACTTATGGTGGAGATGGGTATTTCCCTTGAAGATATTCATCGCCAACTTGCCTCACGCCATGTTATTGACCACAAAGTAAAACAAGAAAAAATGACATGAAAAAATTCCGCCGAAAAGGCGGAATTTTTTATACTTATTATCCTAAAAATATGTTTCTGATGTTTGCTATCTCCTGAGCGGTTACGCCGATGGAAAGCAGATAGTTTTCAACCTTTTCGCTAAGGGTGCTGCCACTGAAAGCATCGATTTCGGCAATAAATGAATTCATCTGGTCATCGTTAACGCTGCCGTAATAAAATGCGCTCAACTGATAATCGCGAATCAGGTCATTCTTTTCAACACCAAGCAGTGCAGATAACAGATAACAGATAGTACCTGTACGGTCCATACCGTAGGTGCAGTGCAGATAAACGGGATAATTGCTACTTACCGCAAGGTCAGAAAATACTTTTCTTACAGGACCTGCACCTATCTCGGAAAATATATCCGAATACATACTTGTACCGTAGTAAATATGGTTTACATTATCGCCCAAAGGATGTGTATTTTCCGTATTATCGGCATCAGACCGCAGATCCATCTCGGTACGGATACCAAGTACGGATACCAGTTCTTCAATTCCTTCCTTCTTAATAAAAAAGTCGGATTTTACTGCACCGTCAAGTTCACTGCCTCTGAACAAAAGCCCTTGACGAACGGTCTTGCCGCTTGTGGTTTTCCAACCACCTATATCTCGCACATTTGCCGCACCTTCTATATTAAGCATACGAGGCGTATCCGCAGTTTTGAAACTACCTTGAGCGGTTGTAAAAGTATCGTTCGAAAGGGTGAATTTTATGCTGTAGTAATACTTTGTACCGGTTTTAAGGTTATACAAATACATCTGTGTCTTTGACACATCGGGGGTGTATATGTTGGGTGCTGAAAATGACTGATTTTCGTCTACAAGTATTTCAACCTTTTCTACCGAAACCCCTTTGGGCACACCTTTAATATTATAGCGGAAATCAAAGGGTACGCCGATATCGGCACGACCGCCGTTCTTTTCATATTTTTTATAAAATACCTCGGCGTTATTTTTAAGATCCGATTCAAGATATTCACTCACTGCGTGTGAGATAATAGAAACAGGCTCTGTGTGGAAAGGCACTTCTATCTGTATTGAACCTTCCGTAAATACCTGCAAATCTTCGTCCTTTGATTCATCGTAGCGCCTATTGCGATCAAGTACAGCAGCAACCGATATAAGTAAAAGTACCACCGCAAGAACAATAGCAATAATACAAATACCCTTCTTATTCTTTCTGAAAAAATGTTTTAACTTATTCTTTTTGCCTGCTTTTTGGGTATGGTGACGATGGCTATGATGATGATGGTGATGGTGATGATGACCGTGATGGCTGTGGTGTAAATTATGCGAAGAACGGTCTTCTGAAAGGCTTTCGGTTATTTCTTTTTTATTATCTATATCCTGCATCTTGATTCTTCCCTTTTAGATTTAATTTTTCTTGCAATAAAAACTGAAATTTTTACGGCCAAAAACGCCATCAAAAAGCCTATCATCGCACCGGCGAAGTCCAGTAAAACATCTGAAACCAAACTTGAACGGTCGCGCAAACTCTGTATAAATTCATCCGCAGTTCCTACAGCCAACACATAAAAGAAGGCAAAGCCGAAAAGTGACCTTCCGTATTGATACTTTATGCGCATTGTAAGTAACATAACCGCTGCTCCTAACACGGCAAACTCTATAACATGGGCAACCTTCCGTATGTAAAGGCGAAGTGCCTCCTGACCCACAGATATTTCGTTCTTTTGTATAACGGGATTTATTACCTCTACCACTGCCTCACTTTCAGCGTGGGTAGTTTTGAAACTTTTACCCGAATTATAAAATGCAAAGGCGGTAATAAAGATTATTATCGCCGAAAGGCAAATTATAATCATATTTTTTCTCATCGGGATTTCACTTCCGTTCAGTGCTTTATAAAATTTATTATAACACATTTTCAACCACCTTACAAGCCGAATAAAACAATCTATGTCGAGAAAACAAAAATTCCATAATTTATTGGTATATATTTGGTCTATTTCCTTGCTTTTTAATACTATATATGGTATAATAATTTGTAATTATCGGTTTTACTATCTATTATGTTAAGAATAACATTTTATCGGATCGTCCGATGTAAATAAGGGGCATCGATATGAAAATTTTAATGATAAATAAATTTCTCTATCCAAACGGTGGGTCCGAAACATACATTTTCAAACTAAGCGAATACCTGATATCACAAGGGCACGAAGTTCAGTTTTTCGGTATGGAACACGAGGGAAGAATCGTGGGCAACCGTGTGCAGTCGTATACCTCTGATATGGATTTTCACAGCGGTTCAAAACTTGCAAAACTTACATATCCGATAAAAACGATATATTCAGCAGAAGCAAGAAAAAAAATACGCTTATGTTTGGACGATTTCAAACCCGATGTTTGCCATCTGAACAACTTCAATTATCAACTTACACCCAGTGTTATATCCGAAATTGTAAAATGGCGCAAAAAAAATAACCGAAAATGCAAAATAATTTATACCGCACACGATTATCAACTTGTTTGTCCCAATCATATGTGCCACATTCCAGAACAGCACACAAACTGCGAAAAATGCCTACACGGCAGTTTTCTCAACTGCACAAAAAACAAATGTATCCACGGTTCGCTGATGAAAAGCGCTATTGGCACTGCAGAGGGAATTTTCTGGAAACTTGCCGGTGTTTATAAAAACATTGACAGTGTTATCTGTTGTTCAGAATTTATTAAAACAAAACTGGATACCAATCATGTTTTTGCGGACAAGACTGTGGCTATACACAACTTTATTGACACGGTAGCCCAAAAGAAAATCGAGAAAAAAAACTATGTTCTTTATTTCGGAAGATACGCGCAGGAAAAAGGCATCGATACACTTATAAATGCTGCTAAAGAACTGCCGCAAATTCCCTTTGTATTTGCAGGTTCCGGCCCATTGGAGGAAGCACTTGAGGGTATTGAAAACATTAAAAATGTTGGGTTCAAAAGCGGTGAAGAACTTGAAACCCTTATCCGCGAAGCGCTCTTTACGGTATACCCCTCCGAATGGTATGAAAACTGTCCGTTTTCGGTAATGGAAAGCCAGATGTACGGCACACCGGTTTTAGGTGCCGATATAGGCGGTATACCCGAACTTATCACCGAAGGTGTTACAGGTGAACTGTTTGAAAGCAAGAACACTAAAGAACTTAAAGAAAAAATACTTGCGCTGTACAGTGACCGTAAACGTTTATCCGAATATGCCAACAACTGTACAAAAGCAGATTTTATGAATGTTGATGATTATTACAATAAACTGTTAGATATTTATCAGAAAGGCTAATATATGGCGGATATAAATACAAAGACCAATCATTACAGGTCACTTGACGGTCTAAGGGCGTATTCGGCAATCTGCATCGTTTTAATGCATGTGCTGACCAACGGAAAATACGCTCTTTCGGGTTTTGTTTTCGAACAGATAATACCCTCGTTTACAAATCTTGTATTCTTGTTTATGACCGTCAGTGCATTTTCTATGTGCTGCGGCTATTACAAAAAAATAATTGAAAAAAGTATCACGGTAGAGGAATTTTACAGTAAAAGATATAAAAAGATTCTGCCCTTCTTTGCGGTACTGTGCGCACTGGATCTTATCGTTTCGCCCAGTATTGATTCGATATACGAAGTTTTTGCTAACCTTACACTATGTTTTGGTCTGCTTCCTGATGCCAATATAAAGGTTATCGGTGTTGGTTGGTTTTTGGGCCTTATCTTTGTATTCTATATTGTTTTTCCGTTTTTCTGCTATTTGCTTTCCGATAAAAGGAGAGCCGTAATCACATTTATCTGTGCTTTCCTTTTCAATATTCTGTGCGAATTAAGATTTGATGCAGGACGCTCAAATATAATTTACAGTGCAGTATTCTTTGTTGCAGGCGGTATTGTATATCTCTGCAAAGACAAAATAGAGAATCTTTCGGTGATATATAAAATTATTGTTTTAATGCTGTGCGTTGCAGTGGCGGTAGGCTACTTTCTATTAGGTGCATACACACCCATAATTTTGGTATTTTGTATACTTGTACTTATATACGCCATCTCAAGCAGATCAAAATTTTTTGGGAACCGCTTTACGGCATTTATAAGCAATATCAGTATGGAAATATACCTATCCCATATGATAGTATACCGAATACTTGAAAAACTTAAAATAACACAGATTTTCGATCAAGATATTTTATCGTATATATTTACAGCCGCTATAACGATCGTAGGAACTGTTATTTTATCATTAGCAGTAAGAAAAGCCCTGCAATTTGCAGAAAAAATAGGAAAAAAGATTTTTTATGATAGGAAGTTTGCAAAATGAGTAAAAAATTAAACGGAACAGTAATAGTTACATACCGATGCAATGCAAAATGCACTATGTGCAACAGATATAAAGTCCCCTCCCTTCCCGAAGAGGAAATTACAATCGAAACCATTCGCAAACTGCCTGAAATGTATTTTACCAACATCACCGGCGGTGAACCGTTTATCCGCGAAGACCTGAAAGATATCGTAAGAGAACTTTATAAAAAAAGCGACCGTATTGTTATATCAACCAACGGATTTTTTACCGACAGAATAGTAGACCTGTGCCGCGAATTTCCCGAAGTGGGTATTCGCATCTCTATAGAAGGACTGGAAC
>JAZOBW010000028.1:0-2639 GCA_045596185.1 Acutalibacteraceae bacterium
CATTTATGAAAAGAGGTACACGAATCTCGCATCCGGTTTCAAGAGTTGCCGGTTTTGTTGCGTTTGTAGCGGTATCGCCCTTAAATCCGGGTTCGGTAGCGGTAACGGTAAGTTCAACAAATGTGGGGGGTTCAACGCCGAAAACCTTACCTTTATAAGACAAAATCTTGCAAACCATATTTTCCTTTACAAACTTAAAGTTATCGCCGAGTTCTGAACCGTTAATCGGTACCATATCGTAGGTTTCCTGATCCATAAAGTAGTAAAGTTCGCCATCCTTATAGGAAAATTCCATATCCTTGCGCTCAACATAAGCGGTGGGGAACTTTGCGGTGGGGGTATAAGATTTTTCAATAACCGAACCGGTAATAACATTCTTAGTTTTAGTTCTTACAAATGCGGCACCTTTGCCGGGCTTAACATGCTGAAATTCAACAACCTGTAAAACCTGACCGTCCTCCTCAAATGTAACACCATTTCTAAAATCTCCGGCACTAATCATATTGTTTTCCTCCAAGAATTAAAATATAAAATACAAAATATAGTATATCATTAATTAGTATATAACCTTTTGCAGTTTTTGTCAAGTATTATCGAAGTTTTTGAATGCGTGAAAGTGCATTATTTTCGCCAAGAACGACTATAACATCATCCTGCGATATAGGATAATCGGGATCGGGCGAAACATTTATTTCATCATTTGATTTTATGGCAATAATGTTAACGCCGTACTTGGCGCGAACATTAAGTTTGCGTATGGAAGAACCTACCCAAGATGCCGGTGTAGGTATCTCTATAATTGCGCAATCGTCAGACAGTTCGATATATTCCATAATTTTAGGTGCACAAAGGCTATGCGACAGTCTTTCAGCAACCACCTTTTCAGGAATTATGATTTTATCGGCACCGAGTTTTTGTAAGACCTTGCTGTGCATTGAATCGTGTGCTTTGCATACAACATACGGTACACCGAGTTCTTTAAGGTTCATTGTTATCATTACCGACGATGCAATATCATCACCGATAGCAATCACTGCACAATCGCAATCGGCAACGCCTACAGTACGGAGAACATCGATATCACAGGCATCCCCCACGGCGGCACCGGTAACATAGTTGGAAATGCGCTGTACATACTCATCGTGCTTATCAATAGCCATTACCTCTGCACCCATATTGCAGAGTTCTTTAGCAAGACAGTTTCCGAATCTTCCCAAACCTATAATAACAAAAGATTTCATATATATCCTCCATCATCCGACAAAAATATTTGTTTGTGCATAACGAACCTTACTGTCCGTACTGCCGTTTGATAACAGTCCGGTTATTACCGTAAGAATTCCTACCCTGCCGAAATACATATAAAGCATTATAAGAATTTGTGATGCCACACTTAATTTAGCGGTTGCTCCTGCGGTAAGACCAACGGTAGCAAGCGCCGAAACCGACTCGAACAAAGCATCCAGAAAGCCAACAGGCGATGTAGCACTGATAAATACCCCACCGAACAGCGCTAACATCATAACGATGCAAAAAAGAGTGAGTGCATTGAACACCTGTTTATTCGGTATTGTGCGGTGCGAAATACAAATTTCCTGCTTTCCTTTGAACGTGGCCCACATAAACATAAATATCAGAACAAAGGTAACAGTCTTGATTCCACCCGCTGTGGAGCCAGAAGAACCGCCTATCAACATCAATGCACAACTGAACGCTTTGGTGGGTTCATAAAGTGCCGACTGGTCAATCGTGAAAAAGCCAGCCGTTCTTGTAGTAACAGATTGAAAGAACGATGCCAGAATTTTATGCGGTGTGGAAAAACCGCCTAAAGTATCGGGATTATTCCACTCAAGCAGTGCCACAACAGCCGCTCCACCTACAACAAGTGCAAATGTAGTTATCAGAACCAATTTTGTATATATCGTGAGTTTTTTTGTTTTGAAAAAGTGTAATAATTCGTCCCAGACGAAAAAACCCAGACCACCAACAACAATCAAAAACATCAGTGTAATACTGACCACCGGATCATTTACAAACAATGATACACTGCTATCGGGTTTTTCGAAACCCATTATATCGAAACCCGCATTGCAAAATGCAGAGACCGAATGAAACACACCAAGTTTAAGGGACTGCACAAATCCGTATTCACCCAAAAATCTAAAAAATAACACCATGGCACCTGCAAGTTGAATAAGCAAACTTCCCCTTATCATCAGTCGCTGCAGATTTACTATCTTGCCCATATCATCAACACCGACCGCCT
Organism: Acutalibacteraceae bacterium; assembly: GCA_045596185.1. Taxonomy (GTDB): domain Bacteria; phylum Bacillota; class Clostridia; order Oscillospirales; family Acutalibacteraceae; genus UBA737. Next base: position 2,267 of record JAZOBW010000028.1, read on the forward strand.
GCGCCATAATCATCTTTCGACGGATACCGATCTTTCGCTTGAAAAGAAACATAATCATAGATGCGGCTGACATAAATCCAAGACCGCCGATTTCTATAAGGGATATAATCACAAACTGTCCAAAGCCGCTAAACTGGGTCCAGGTGTCAAACAAAACCAAACCTGTAACACAAGTAGCAGATGTTGATGTGAAAAGTGCACTGCGAAATCCGCAGGAAACGCCGTTTCTAGAAGCTACCGGCAACGCAAGTAATAACGCCCCCAAAATGATAATCCCAAGAAAAGCAAGGGCTATTATCTGCATCGTATTAAATTTTAAGCGGTGTCTTACGGCACCCTTTACAATTTTTTTAGAAAGCATTTTTTTACCCCT
>JAZOBW010000029.1:0-17158 GCA_045596185.1 Acutalibacteraceae bacterium
AAATAGGGTAAAATTTGCAGGCCCATACCTCCCGCAAATATTATATAATTACAAAAAAACGTTATTGTATTTATCGTTTCTATGGTGAGCAGTCCGATAAAAGCAATCATAATAAAAACTTTGCCTTTATTTTTCTTGAAAACGCCGATCATCGCCAATGCATAAAACTGAAATACAAAAAAATGAATCAACAAACTTGTGATATTATATGAGTGTCCGACGAATAAAACATTAAAAATCCATTCCGCCAAAAATTGCGTTGCCAACAACGCCAAAACTATAAAACATAATATCCGTGATTTTGCTTTGCTGCTTGACGCACTGTTTATGAACAGAAGAATGTGCATCGGCAAAATAAACATAACCCAAAGGGGAAACTCATCTAAAACGGTCATCGTCCGATACTCGCCAAATATTATTGTACCTATTACGCTCAAAAGTCTTAAAATCAGCGCCACGTCGGACAAGACTATCAATATCGGCAGGGGTTTGCAATAATTCGGGTCATTTGTTCTTGCACTCATACGGTTCTTCCTTTATTGTTATTAAGGGCGTTGTAAAACTCCTCTTCGGTGATAAGACCCTGTGCACGCAACATTTCCAGTTCCCTTACGCGTTGTGCTTCCTTCTTATCTTGTTGCTCTGTTGTTTTTTTGGTTTCCTTTTTGCCGCCCGACACCTTTTCTATCAGTTCGCCCAGCCCGTATAGGATAAATCCCCACACAAAGGGGAAAATAGGCACAAAGAACAAAAACAGATATCCCAATATTTTGTAAGGGCCTTCAATATAAGCATCGTTGCTCTTTGAGAACATTATAAGTGCGATTATAATATCAACACCCACGCCGCCCCAGCAAACGATCTGTGAAATCAATTTGATCTTTTTTGCAATTTCATTAAACATAAAATCTCCTCCAAAAATTTAATACTATAAGACGACAAAAATAAACATTTATCGACTATAGCAAAATCAATTTTAGCGGACTTTCCACTAAATGTCAATAGCGGATTTTCCGCTGCCTATAATATTTACATATCTTGTATTAAGGCAGTGATATTATGCGTTACAAAAGAATTCGCGACCTTAGAGAAGACAAAGTCCTTACCCAAAAGCAGATGGGAAAAATACTTTCCTGCAGTCAACGCGTGTACAGCAATTACGAACGCGGTGATCTTGATATACCGACAGAAATTCTTATAAAACTTGCCGATTTTCACAAGGTTTCGGTAGACTATATTCTAAACCGCACCGATGCCCCCGATTTCACAAAATAATCTTATATAAAATCACAACCGCCACTGTGCAATGCAGTGGCGGTTGTGTTGTTTTATTTGTATCTTACCCAATAGTAAATTTATATCGCAAAGGCGGATGTAGGTGTCTGCCCTTTTACTTCCGTTTGGCAAAGCAAATACACTATCTGTTATCTGCCATCGGATTTACTATATACGGTTTATCAGTTGTGCTCTTTGGGTCTGGTACTCTTCGTATGTAATAACGCCCAATTCGTATTTTTTATTCAGCAGTTTAAGTTCATTCGAAATGCTGCCGCCCTGTCCTTGTGCAGCCGCCGGCTTTGCCGATATGCTGCTTTTAATACACAGTATCATCAGCACGATGTAAAGAAGCGTGATTGCTATTTCATTACTGATATAACTTCCAAAATAAGTTAAAATCACGCTTTGGGTTTCTGTATACGGAGAAAGCATTCTTATATAACTACCAAAAGATGTTATCGTGTTTATCATTCTTATGGCGAACAGTCCGATAAAAGCAATTATAATAAAAACTTTGCCTTTGTTTTTCTTGAAAACGCCGATCATCGCCAATGCGTAAAACTGCAATACAAAAAAATAAGTCAATAAATTTGTGATATTATAATATGGTATATTGGGCAAAAGGTCAAAAACAAACTCGCCCGACAGTTGCATCGCCAACAACGCTAAAACTACAAAACTTAATATCCGCGACTTTGATTTACTGCTTAATGCGCTGTTTATAAACGAAATGATATATACAGAAAACATCAACAAAAAAGCAAACACAATACCTGCAGTTATACCGGGCACCACCGCATATCTTAACATAGACAACAGTTTGAAGATCAACGCCATACCGGACAAGACTATCAGTATCGGCAGGGGTTTGCAATAATTCGGGTCATTTGTTCTTACGCTCATACGCTCTTCCTTTATTTATTCTTTATTTCGCTGATATCGTATGGGGTGGTCTGGTAAACGAAGTAGTTCAGCCAGTTTGTATACAGCAGGTTTGCGTGGGAACGCCAAGTAACTATGGGATCTTTGGCGGGGTCGTCATCGGGAAAATAATTCTCGGGCACAGCGATGGGTTTGCCCTCCGAAACATCGCGAAGATACTCGTTTTTCAAGGTATCTGCATCGTATTCCGAGTGCCCCGTTATAAATACCTGCCTTCCGCCCTTGGTGGCGGCGGCGTAGAGGCCGCCTTTTTCGGAGGTTGAAAGTATCTTCAGTTCCTCCACCCTTTCAACATCCTCGGTATTAACGGTGGTGTGTCGCGATTGCGGCACCATAAAAACATCATCAAAACCGCGGAAAAGTATCGAATGTTTATAATCGACCGTGTGAGGGAAAACACCGAAAAGTTTGGCATCAAGCGTATGTTTCTTTATTCCGTAATGATAATAAAGCCCTGCCTGTGCGCCCCAACAGATATGCAGTGTGCTGTGAACATGGGTTTTACTCCACTCCATTATCTCGCAGAGTTCCTCCCAGTATTCCACCTGTTCAAACTCCATAAGTTCGACCGGCGCACCGGTGATTATCATACCATCGAAAGTGCGTTCCTTTACATCGTCAAAGGTCTTATAGAATGTAAACAAATGCTCGGGCGATGTGTTCTTGGAACGATGACTTTTGGTGTGGATGAATTCCAGATCGACCTGCAGCGGCGAGTTGCCGAGCAGTCGGGAAAGTTGGGTTTCGGTTTCTATCTTTTTGGGCATCAGGTTAAGCAACAGAATTTTAAGCGGTCGTATATCCTGTGTCATAGCCCGAGTCTCGGTCATAACGAAAATATTTTCGTCTGCCAATGTTTTGACAGCCGGCAGGTCATTGGGTATTTTTATCGGCATACCGTCTGCCTCCTTCAATGCTTAATTAAAGTGTATCAAGTGCCTGTTTGATATCGGCGATAAGATCCTCGCTGTTTTCGATTCCGCAGGAGAAACGAACCAGATCGGGAGAAATGCCTGCGGCGGCGAGTTGCTCATCTGTCATCTGACGGTGGGTTGCGTTTGCAGGATGCAGACAGCAGGTACGGGCATCGGCAACATGGGTTTCGATTGCAGCAAGTTTAAGATTTTTCATAAACTTTTCGGCTGCGGCTCTGCCACCTTTTACGCCGAAACTTACAACGCCGCAACTGCCATTCGGCAGATACTTCTGCGCAAGGGCATAACTCTTGTCGCCCTCAAGTCCCGGATAGGTAACCCAAGAGATGCGGTCGTCGCTCTGCAAATATTTTGCAACGGCAAGACCGTTTTCGCAGTGACGCTTTATTCTTACGTGCAGACTTTCAAGTCCCAGATTCAGAAGAAATGCGTTCTGCGGAGACTGTATAGAGCCAAGGTCGCGCATAAGTTGTGCAGTCGCCTTGGTGATGTATGCGCCTTCAAGACCGAATCGCTCGGTATAGGTTACGCCGTGATAGCTGTCATCGGGAGTGCAAAGTCCGGGGAATTTTTCGGGGTACTTTGTCCAGTCAAACTTACCCGAATCGACAATACAACCGCCTACAGCGGCGCCGTGACCATCCATATATTTGGTGGTGGAGTGGATAACTATATCGGCCCCCCACTCGAACGGACGGCAGTTTACGGGTGTTGCAAAGGTGTTATCAACGATAAGCGGCACACCGTGTGCGTGTGCGGCATTGGCAAAGCGTTCAATATCCAATACCACCAATGCGGGGTTGGCGATGGTTTCGCCGAAGACCGCCTTGGTATTAGGCTGAAACGCCGCTTCAAGTTCCTTTTCGGAGCAATCGGGAGAAACGAAGGTAAAGTCGATGCCCATTCGCTTCATAGTAACAGCAAAAAGATTGAAGGTTCCGCCGTAGATAGCGGAAGATGCTACAACATGGTCGCCTGCCGAAGCAATGTTAAAAACCGAATAGAAGGACGCCGCCTGACCCGATGATGTGAGCATTGCGGCGGTGCCGCCCTCCATATCGCATATCTTTGCGGCAACCATATCGTTGGTCGGGTTCTGCAGACGGGTATAGAAATATCCCGAAGCCTCAAGGTCGAACAGTTTGCCCATATCCTCGCTTGTGGCATACTTAAAGGTAGTGCTCTGAATTATAGGAATCTGACGGGGTTCACCGTTTTCGGGTGTATAGCCGCCCTGAACACATTTTGTTTCAATACGATAATCGCTCATCGTGATTACCTCCTGATAAATTAAATACAAATAAAGTATATAAAATTTTTGCGGTTAAGTCAAGTATTACAATCTGGTAAGACGAACGGTGTTTGTGCCGCCGCTCTCCCCTACCGGTGCGCCCAGTGTGATAACGGCGCGTTTACCCTGACACAGCAGGTCCTCCTCTACAGCGCGACGGATAACATGCTCGAAAAGGGCATCGGTATCGGTCTGCAGTCCCGTCTTCATCGGCACAACGCCCCAACTGAGCGAAAGCTGATGATACGCCCTTATATTATCGGTAGCGCCGATAACCATAGAAGCAGGACGGTATTTCGACATCATTCGTGCAGTGTCGCCATTGTGGGTAACGGCAATTATAGCATCGGCATTCCAGTCCGATGCCGCGCGTACCGCCGCATCACACACGGCATCGGTAACGCTGTCCTGTCGCTCGTGCTGACCAAACATATGCTGACTTTGCATCTGTGCCGCCGATTCCTCGGCGTTCTTGCATATTCTCGCCATAACCTCCACCACTCTGGCAGGGTCGGTACCTACAGCCGTCTCGCCCGAAAGCATAACGGCGCTGGTTGCATCGAATACCGCATTGGCAACATCGTTTATCTCGGCGCGGGTGGGGTTGCGGCTTTCTATCATTGACTCAAGCATCTGGGTTGCGGTAATTACCGGCTTTCCACTAAGGAAACAGCGGCGGATTATCTGCTTTTGTACCGCAGGCAGACGCTCGTAAGGTATCTCTACACCCATATCGCCTCTTGCTACCATTATTCCGTCCGAAACCGAGAGTATCTCATCAAAACAGTCTATTCCAAGGCTGCTTTCTATCTTGGAAATTATTTTGATATCGGCACCGCCGTTTGCGTTAAGGAATGCGCGCATATCAAGCACATCCTGCGCACTTCTTACAAAGGATGCCGCAACAAAATCTATCCCGTTTTGTATACCGAAAAGCAGGTCTGCCCTATCCTTGCCCGAAAGGAACGGGGTGGGCAGGAAAACACCCGGAACATTTACGCCCTTTGTATTGCCCAGTCGGCCGCCGTTTTTAATGATACAGTAGATATTGGCGCCGTCTATATCCTCTACTTCCAGTTCTATCTTGCCATCGTCAAGAAGCACCCTATCGCCCTTTTTAAGGGATTTCGGCAGGTTCGGGCGGTTAACGCTCACACGCTTTTCATCGCCCTCTACCATATCGGTGGTAAGTATAAATTTATCCCCCGACTCAAGGTCTACACCCTTGTTTTTTACCTCACCCGTACGTATTTCAGGACCCTTTGTGTCAAGCAATATCGCCAGAGGCACACCCATTTCTTCGCGGAGTGCTTTAAGCGTTTCTATATTATCGCGGTGAAAATCGTAGCCCTGATGCGAAAAGTTAAGTCTGGCTACATTCATTCCGTTTTCTATCATCTTTTTAAGAACAGCCTTATCGGTACAAGCAGGGCCCACCGTGCAAACAACCTTTGTCTTTCTCATTTCATTTCCCCCATTGTTTTATTTTTATTATTCTTTATCACACTGCTTTGTATTCAAAATTTCTTTCGTTTATAAGCGCATTTTTATAATCGGAAATATAATATTTTGCCATATCAAGATTCTGGTCAAGATAATTTCCGCACTCTGCAGCAGATGCACCGGGGATATCGCCCGTAAATCCAAGAATAAAATCACACATATCAACTATCAGGCCGAAGACCTCCTCACTTGTAACCGCACCAAACATCACAAGGTAACAACCCGTGCGGCACCCCATAGGTCCGAAATATACAACATCATCACGCACAGCGCTGTTTCGCAAAAATGTAGCGCCCAGATGTTCTATGGTGTGAATTGCCGCAGTATCCATCACCGGTTCCCTGTTAGGGCAGGTCATTCGCAGATCGAATGTTGTAACGGCACAACCGTTTTTTTCGTCTCTGCGCGAAACATACAATCCCTTTTCAAGTGTAAGGTGGTCTATTGTAAAACTCGCTATTTTATCCATTAAGCGACCTCCGTTCAAAATCCGTACTATATAAATGATAGCACATAGACATCTTTTTTACAAGGTTTTATAACGTGCCATTACCCTAAAAAATCAAATTTTTATTTATTGGATTTTTTGTTGTAAAAATTGCCCCGATATGCTATTATCTATTTGAAATCTTCGTGAGGTGAACCCGATATGAATATGAAAGAAAAAATGAATTCCTGCGAACTGTATCTTGAAGACGATGCCGAACTTATGCTTGAGCAACGAAGATGTCTTGACCGCCAGTTCGCGTTTAATAACACCCTGCCCAGCGAAACCGCCAAAAGATACGAAATGATGAAATCTATGTTTGCCGAAGTGGGCGAAGGCTGTCATATCGAGCCGCCGTTCCACGCAAACTGGGGCGGCAAAAATGTACATTTGGGCAGCCATATCTATGCAAATTTCAATCTTACTTTGGTGGATGATACCGATATATATGTCGGTAGTCACACCCTGTTCGGTCCCAATGTAACGATAGCCACGGCAGGTCACCCCATCAATCCTGAACTGCGCGAAAAAGGTTACCAATTCAACGCATCGGTGCGCATCGGCAACAACTGCTGGATAGGCGGCGGCGCGGTTATTCTGCCGGGTGTTACCATCGGCGACAACACCGTTATCGGCGCAGGTTCGGTGGTTACAAAGGATATCCCTGCAGGTGTTGTAGCGGTTGGCAACCCGTGCAAGGTTCTGCGTGAGATTGGCGACCATGACCGCGAATACTATTTTAAGGACAACCGCATCCGCCCCGAACATTTTGAGGGTAAGTAAAAACGATTGAAAAACGCTTGGTCAATGACCAAGCGTTTTTTCAGGTGTGATGATATACGCCTACGGCGATGATATACACGCTGAAGCGCGATGATATACCAAGCCTGTCGGCTTGGATAAAAAACACTCGTTCAAAAGAACGAGTGTTTTTTGGCACCCCCTGCGAGAATCGAACTCACAACTAACCCTTAGGAGGGGCTTATTATATCCTTTTAACTAAGGAGGCGTGGATATTCGGTTTTCTATATTATACCCAACCGTTACCCTGCTTGTCAATATAAACTTGTCTTTGCGGCGGTTTTGTGGTATACTATTTTTATAAATTGTTTCTTTGGAAAGGTGGGTGTTGTATGCGGCACAGATTCAAGGCTATCACCGATATTTTTATAAGCCGGAATTTTCTTGTTTTTACCCTGCTCGGTGCCTTTAATACATTTAATACTGCGCTATTTTCCTCCCTTTCAAGTTATATCCTGCAGGATAATTTCGCCGCCGTGGTCGGCTACATCGTTTCCCTTACCATCGCATACTTCCTTAACAGTCGGTTTGTTTTCCGGCGCAGACCCTCCCTTTTGCGGTATTTTAAGTTCCTTCTTTCCTATATTCCCACCTTTATTCTGTACTTCCTTGTAACATTTATAACCATCAATGCTCTGGAACTTCCGCAGTTCTGGGCTACGGTTATTGCCGCGGTTACCGGTGGTCCGTTGACATTTATCGTAATTAAACTTTATGCGTTTGGCAAACCCGACAAAAAGCAGTAAACCAATCGCCCGAAAGGATTTTCCTTTCGGGCGGTGTTTTATTTCTTCTTAAGTTTTTTCTTTATAAACGCTTCACATTCGCCTACAAAATTTTTAAGCCTTCTTACGGCATATATCTTATGCGCTGTGAATTTCTTTCCCTGCAACATAGCATTTAGTATGGCAACCTCTGTAAGGTACGGTTCCTTGACCGTATTATAGTTTCCGAAGTGGCATAACATTCCGTTGCCCTTTACATCGTCGCCCATAAATCTGTATGAGGCTTTGCCTTTGATAATATTAGATTTGAAGTTTTGGGTTTCGGGCAGAAAACATACATAGTGCGCCTTTATCGGCACCGGTTCGCAACCAAGTATTGCAAGAACAAGGCCGTATATCGGCTCATCGGCAGGTTTTTTGAAGTAGAAAAAGTCGTAATCGCTGTAATCCTTCAAAATATCCATACACAGATCGTATGCTCTGTGGCAGGTCTCGTTTTCGGTGTGATTTTTTCTTATGTATATAACTCCGCCGTGAAGGCTGGTAACAAAATGTATCTGGTCTTTATATTTACCTGCGTTTTCCGCTTTGAACCAACCTTCCTGCGAATCCATCGGCAACGCTCTGCCAAAACACGATACCTCTGCACCCACAGAAAACTGATCGAAATATCTGTTCAGGTCGCCGTATGCAAGACAGTCTGCATCAATAAAAATCGTTTCGTCATAAGGCGTGTATTTCAAAAGAGTCATCTTATCAAGATATGAGCAGGTAGGCTCATCAAGAATAACTACATCATCGAAAAGTTTCGTATACTCGTTTTCCTTATCGGTCAAAATTGCAAACGGCAACGGTTCTTTTGTGGCATATCTATATGAATTAAGAAGATTTACCGCAAGTTGAAAATACCTCTCTGCGCCGGTTGCTATCGTTATAAATCCCTTCATTTTGTATCACCCAGTTAGATTATACTAAATTTGACATATATAGTCAAGTGTTCAAAATCGCCCGAAAGAAAATCCTTTCGGGCGGTGTTTTTTACGGGGTTATTTTGTTTTCGGTTCGGGGGAACGGAATAGAATCCTGAATGGTGTCAAGATTGCATATCCATGTTAAGAATCGCTCTATTCCGAGTCCGAAACCGCCGTGTTCACGAGGGTTTTCGGCTATAAGTTCAAGATACCAATCATAAGCGGAGGTATCGCCTCCCGAAGCCTTCTCAAGCGCTGTACGCAATTTATCTGCATCGGGTTCGCGCATACTGCCGCCAACCAGTTCCCTGTATCCGTTCGGTGCTATAACATCAAAGGACAGACTATATCTGTCGTCCTCGGGACAAACCTGCTTATAAAAGGAACTAAGCCCCATCGGATAACGGGTAATAGCAAAGGGGACATCGCCCAACACACGGCTGAGTATCAGTTCGTGCTCCGCCTCAATGTCGTCGCCCCACTCTATAGCAACACCCTGATCCTTAAGCGCCTCGATAGCATCACAATAGTTTATTCTGGCGCAACCACACTCTGCTATCCTTTCAAAACAAGCAACATCGCTGCCCAGCGCTATCAGTTCCGCACGGTTATTTTGAAGTACCGCCTTTATAACAGACTCGATAAGCCCGTTCACAATGTCAACAAGTTGGTCAAATGAAACATCTGTAAGTTCTGCCTCGCACATCCAAAACTCCGAAAGGTGGGTCGCAAGCATTGTCGCCTCGGCACGAAACGCAGGGTCGATACAATACACCTTATCCAGTTGCATCGCAAGAGCCTCCAGATAAAGTTGTCCGCTTTGGGAAAGATACGCCTTTTTATCGTAGTAGTTTACCGATATCAGGTCGGAACCGCCCACACAGGCAACCTCGCAGGAAAAAGAGGTAAGTATCGGAGGAGCAACCTCGAAAAAACCTGCCGTTCTGAAATAGTTATGTATCGCACCATACACGGTGTTGCGTATCTTGAGTACTTCCGTTTTCATATTGGTCCTCCAATAAAGTCAATTACCTATATACTTTAACACATTATCCCAAAAAGGTCAAGGTTGAATCAGACATCGGATATCCTATGTCTGACGCATAAAAATATTGATACTTTATGCGGGACGATATTGGCATCGTTCCGTTTGGTTTATTAAACTTAAAATTTTTTCGGTTTTATATACGCGCAACATAAATCGAACCATAAAAATCAAAAATCCGCCGATAAAAATCAGCGGATTTTGATTTGGTGGAGATGATCGGGATCGAACCGACTACCTCTTGAATGCCATTCAAGCGCTCTCCCAAGTGAGCTACACCCCCGAGTGGTATTTATAATACCACATCGGGGGCGATATTTCAAGTATTTTTTTCTTTTTTTGCTATTTAATTATATTTCCACCGTTGCCGATATGGGGTAATGGTCGGAAAGATATACTCCGCTATGTTCGTCCGTCCACGGCTCAACTGTATCGACCGCCTTTGCCGTTTCGGCATCTACATAGATGTAGTCGATTTTCACAAATTTCTCCAATCCGCCAAAGGCGTGGAAACTACCACCGATATGCGCTGTAATATCAACAATTTTTGTTTTCTCATAATTGTTGCAGAATTCAATGGTCTTGCTGTCGGGTTGGGCATTAAAATCACCCATTATAAAGAGCGGCAGGTCAATACGCGACCTGTCAAGCGACACACGCTCCATAACCTGCTCTATGCCGAGGATTCGTGCCTCGTCACTTTCGTGGTCAAGGTGGTTATTATAAAGTCTGAAAAGTTTGCCGTCCGAAAGGCGCTTCAGAATAGCGGTCTGGCAAACTCTGGGACAAGGACTTTGTATGGCATAGCGTGAGCCGGGGGTGTATGGCGTTTCGGAAAGCCAGAAAAAATCGAGTGCTAAAAGTGCTATATTTTCTCTGCGAATTGCAATCGCAAGGCCTTCGCCGCCGAAGTTTTTATCGCGCTGATTAAAGAAAATATCGTAATCATTTAGTGCTTTTTTCAAAAAGGCAATATTCGCATCGGTAGCCTCTTGAAAACCGATAACATCGGGTTTTTCAGCGTTTATCTTATCCACGATACCGCCTGCTCGGTTGGGGAAACAGTTAAGTCCGTCGTCCATCCAGGCACAGCGCAGATTAAAAGTTACTATTTTCATCAGTGACATACCAATACAACCTTCCATAAATTAAATTTATTGTATTATACCCTTGCGATTCATAAAAGTCAATACGATTTTGCGGTTTTTTTCTCCGCGCCGTTCCGACAGACGCGCATATAACCGCACCATTGCAATACACCAAATCAACCGTATTTATATTTCTTTACATAACAAAACAAGCACGGCAATAGCCGTGCTTGCTTGTTTACCGGTTAGAGCAGATTAATACTCAGGTACATCGTAGTCAATACCGGAATCGCCGCCGTCAGCGTCGATAGTGATATCGATGGGGCAGAGGGACTCTGTAATGATGTCAGATGCAACAAAAGCAATCTTCTCTAAAGAAGGTACTTCAAAATTAAGTTTATTCATTGTGAATACCCTCCTTAACCTAAGTTGTATTTAGCAGCGATATTTGCAGTCTTAACCTCGCCAAGTTGCTCACCTGCAGCATCGGTGAAGTATGCCTGAACTGTAATATCGGAACCAAACATATCGCTCGGTACAACGAAGTATGCATATACGAACTTGTCAGCCTTGCCGCTGTAGTCATATACATCGGGGGTAGAAAGTCCTGCGATAGCATCAAGTTCTGCACCGAAGAAACTCATCTTCTCGTTCTCGAAAAGACCTTCAATAGTTACATAGAAACCGTAGTCCTCGTAAAGATTGGTATTGGTATCGAGTTCGAAGAAGAAACGAACATATGCAAGTTCAGATTCTGCAGTGATGTTCTTCTGATACTGAGTCCAAACGTGCAACTGATCGGCGATTGCCTTTTCAGCAGCAGAAAGTTTGGAAGTAACATCATCAGTAATTGCCTTGATAGCAGCCTTGTTTTCTGCAAGAGTCAAAGACTCGTCATAAGCAAGTGCAGCAAGTTTATCTGCGGCATCAGAATGAATTTCATTCATAGCAGCAGAGTTGGTCTCCTTGTTAAGAGCATCAACAGCAGCGGTAGCCTCGGTCTTAGCGGCATTGAACTCTGTCTTTGCAGCCTCGAGTTCAGCGGCACGCTGTGCAGTTACAGCGGCATTTGCCTCGGTACGGATAGCAGTAAGTGCGGTTCTGTTCTCGGCAAGAGTCTTGGCAGAATCGAACTCGAAAGCATCGACATCGGCAAGAGCCTTGGTGATGATAGCAGTTACAGCCTCTGAATCTCCATCCTTAGCAAGGTTGTTGATAAGGTTCTTAAGCATATTCTTATTGGTTGTGTTGAAGGTATTCTTATCAGCAGCAAGAGCAGCCTCAACGTTTGCCTTTGCAGCAGCAACGGCAGCATCAATAACAGCAATATTCTCGCTGTAGCCCTTATCAGAGTCATAGAAAATGTCGTTAATAGCAGTTACACCTGCAGAGATCTCAGCATCAGCATCAACGTAAATGCTGTTAAAGCCATTTACAATTGTAACAGCATAAGCAATATACTCATCAAAACCTGCAAGACGTGCGTTAGCAATTCTGGCAGGAGCGCCTGCAACGATGTTGTCAATGTCAACAACCTGATCGGTATAGGTCTTGGTAGAGGTGTAGTTGTCAATCTCTGCAACGATTTCTGCGATAGCAGCATCAACCTGAGCGGGATCGCCGCTTAACTTCATAGCCTCAACCTGTGCGATAGCGGTAGGCTTATACTCGTCAATGTGGAGTACGGTAGCACTGCTGAGGGTTGCACCGCCGTAGGAATAAAGTGTTCCGAAATCGTACCACTGTGAAACTGATGTAAAGTGGTCAGCAAGAGGCGGAACGAAGTATACGGTGGTTGTGCCCTTGGGCAGCTTAATAGCAGCACGAGAATTGGTATAGCCTGTTGTCTGATACTTAGCGATCTTTGTCTTCTCGCCTGCGGAAGTCATAGCAGCGATATAGGGCAGACCGTTAGTAGCAACGCTGTTTGCACCGTAGTTGGTAGCAAGCTGGAAGTCATAATAACCTGCAGCAGGAACGGTTACCTTGTATGCAACGTAAGGAACGGTGGCAAGGTTATCAAGAGAAAGTGTATCATAGGTGATACCTGCAGCGAATGCATCGCCGTACTGAACACCGCCAACGTTGCCGCCTGCGGTAACGTTGAGATACTTGTTGGTGAGTGTAGAATCACCGAACTGTACCTGCTGGCTGGGGGTGGTCTTCTTACCGGTTGCATCGGAGGTAACTGCGGTAGCAGTTCCGGGGCCGTCAACCTTAATTCCGCCGAAGTTAATCCAACCCGAAATGTTGGTCATAGCATCATCTGCTCTGGGGTATACACGGATAACGTTAACGCCTTCTTCAAGTGTAACAGAAACAGTAGATGCCGTCCAGCAGTTAGCTGCTGCCTGTGTAAGATAATAAGGAGTAAAGGGAGCCTTTACAAAGGTTTTATCGTTTACAGAAACGGTTGCAAAGTAGCCCGAATCCTTAGCATTGGTAGTGGTGCCTGTAGCAACCTGATTGATAACGGTAATATCATAGGTGCCTGCCTTGTCAACCTTTACCTGATAGTTAACGGATGCAGCTTCATTTGCCTTGAACTGACCCTTGGAAATGGTGTCAAAGGTTCCGCCGTTGGTGCTGAAGCCACCTACAAGCCAATGGTCTCCGCTGGATCTTGTACCGAAAGCCTTTTCGGTAGTGGAAACGGTGCCGTTTACGTACCAAGCGCTGTCATCAGCATAAAGAACGTTGGTCTGCGGAGCGATGGTCTGCGGATCGATCTGGGTTTCAGCACGGGTTACACCGGGGATGTAAACGTTCTGAAGGTCGTTCCAGTCGAATGCGGTAGAGCCGTCGTTGGAAACAACAGAGCCGTTATAGGTACCAACGTAGTCATAAGCACCTGTGATGGTGATGGTGTGTGTACCCTTGGTCATATAAGCGGTAGCGTAGGTTCTGTTGCCGCCGCCGTAGGTGTTGAATCCACCGCGGTAGAACTTACCGTCAACAGCATAAGCGAAGTATGCAGTAGCGTCCTGTGTACCGGGGGTACCGATGGTCTGCATAATGCTGTAGTAGCCGTCGTAAGGAACATTAACGGTTACGGAATAATAAGGGATATTCTTAAGAGCCTCGGTATCCATGGTGGCAAATGTAATCCTCTCAGAACGCATTGTGCCGCCCTGAATTCCGCCGAGGTTTGTACCAACATTATTAAAGAAGTTAGTGTGACCCTGTACTTCGCCTGCGCCGCCGTTAATGCAGTTAGCCTTGAACTCGCCTGTCTTGTTCTCAAGACCTACGTCCTTGGGAAGGTTAAAGGAGTTAACATCTACCCAAGTAGTGGTAACAAAGTTATCAGCAACGTGGGGGAGAAGACGAACAACATTGATACCCTTTTCAAGGTCGATCATAATCTCCTGCTCGGCAATCCAACCTGCGGTGGTAATCGGAGCGCCCTCATAGAAGTTCTTATCGTTAACGCCGATAACCATCTTATAGCCGCCCTCGGGAAGTGCCGAACCGCCTACGTTAAAGGAAACGAGGGAAGAATATGTACCTGCATTTTCAGCATAGATATAATAGGTTACGTTGGGGGTGTTGATAGCATCAACAAAGCCCTTAGCCTTCATATCGGCAAGTTTCTGTGTGCGAGAACCTGAACCTGCGCCGCCTACAGTAC
Organism: Acutalibacteraceae bacterium; assembly: GCA_045596185.1. Taxonomy (GTDB): domain Bacteria; phylum Bacillota; class Clostridia; order Oscillospirales; family Acutalibacteraceae; genus UBA737. The sequence continues at coordinate 14,698 of JAZOBW010000029.1, forward strand.
TACCCGAAGTGTAGTTGTAGTTGTTAAGAAGAGAAACATTCTCATCGTTAGCATACAGCCAGATGTAATCCGGATGTGCGTTTGCAGTGAAAGGAACAATTGCAAACAGTGAGAGAATCATTACGACAGAAAGAACTACAGAAAGAAGTTTTTTAGTGATTTTCATTTTCTACAACCTTTCTTTAAGTAAAATTTTTGTCAATATGATTGGTATTGGTCCCCCTGCCATCCCTGACCTAGAGACAATTAGGGACAATAAACCATTCAATACCAACATTATAATAAATTGTCCATATTTTCTCAATAGCAAATCCTATTAAAAAGTTGATGTATTCTATTATTTTTGCTTTTTGAGCAATCCTCACAAAACCGCAGAAACCCTTTTGTGCAAAGCGTTTAACGGTTTTCTCCGCGCATATTCAAAAACTTGTGTTAATAAATTTTTCAACCACAAAATATTGTGATTTTTATAAGAGGATTTGTTAAATTTTTGACGGGCAGATGGCAAAGTTCAAATGGCAGACGCATAATAATATTATTTTTTATATGTATCTTCGTAATGGCACCAAAAACCGTAATTATTGCTATATCAGAAGGTCCCCTTGCCTAAAGGGGGCTGGCAAACGCAAAGCGTTTGACTGGGTGATAAAAACGCAAAATAAATTCTACCTTTAACAAACCCTTCGGGCGGCCTATGGTCGCCCGTATTTACAATTTCTCGGCAAGGTTAATTACTGCTTTACCCTTCCTTTCGGCAAGATGTTTGATTTCACCGGCGCCGCCAAAGGAATGTGTTACATATACAACGACGGTATCCGCGCGCGAAAGCATCCATTTATTTCTTTCGATAATTGCATATTTCGGCGGCACGTTCTCAAGTCCATCGGGATAAACGGTATCGGCATAATCAATTTTTTCATATTCGCTTTTTGTTCTGGGAATATACGCAAGCACTACCGAAAATTTAATTTGAGGATAAATTTCTTTGAGTTCTTTTAAGGTTTTATATACCATAGAATCAAATTTGCCGTGATTGCCGACGTAAAAAGTATCAGCACCCTGCTTTTCAATCAGGTCAACCAAAGCCTCACACAGCGGAACAGCAACCGAAGACGGCGTGTCCTTGTGACCAAAAAATGTACAAACCGCCATAAAATCACCTCGACCTCTTACCCGAATACGGGTCAAATATATTCTAAACAACTTTTCTTGCTTTGTTAACCCGTATTCGGGTAACTGCGTCTGATTTTACACTTATCATTATATTAACCCATAAAAGGGTAAATGATAATGTTGAGGTAAGCGATATGAACTATTCAGAAATATATGTAAAACGCATCCGCGCACTTTGTAAACAAAGAGGCTTGACCATCAACGGACTCGCTAATATGAGCGATGTTAAACAATCTACCCTCGACAATATTGTTCGTGGGGAAACAAAAAATCCCCGAATTAAAACTTTGCACAAACTTGCTTTGGCTTTTAATATGACCTTGGCAGAGTTTTTAGATTTTGATGAATTGAACAATTATTCCTTTGAAGATGACGATGAAGAATGAGTGATTATAATCTAAATAAAATGCACAAAATTCTTGGTGATTGTATGAGAAATAAAAACAACAAACATTTAGGTATTGAGGTTGATCCAGAGTTACACGGAAAGCTGCATTATATTGCAAAATATGAGGGACGATCTGCAAACGGGCAGATTCTTTATCTTATCCGTCAGTGCATAAAAACATTTGAAGAAGAAAACGGAACAATTAAAATCGATATCGATGACAATGGTGACAAAAACTAAAGAATATTATTGAGAATAAAATGAACACCTATATTGAAAAACTGATCGGAAACAATATTAGAAATCTTAGGATAAAAGCAAATCTCACACAAGAAATGGTTGCTGCAAAACTGCAGGTAGAGGGTTGCGATATAACGAGAAGCGCCCTTGCAAAAATCGAGGTTGGTCAAAGACATCTTTATCCCGATGAAATTATTCTGCTTAAAAGAATCCTCAACACAACTTATGAAGAAATACTGAAAATATAAAACCGTACAGCAAACTATAAATCATCTGCTGTACGGTTTATTTATATATTAACGGTAGGACCAAGGCCCCGCCCTACAGTATGTCAATATTGATTGTTTTCATTCTAACGGGAGCCCGATGGTCGCCCGTTTAGATTTTGTGTATTCCAACTGGAGGGCTTGGAGACCCTCCCCTACGGTGTATCAATATTGTTATGCGTCTGCCATCTAACTTCTGATATCTGACAAAAAAGAGCCGACCTGTTTGGTCGGCTCTATAAATTTGGGGTGATTCTCGCACCCTGAAAACTGAACAAGTAATAGATGAGGATCGAAAAATAGGTTAAGCCCTCGGTCTATTAGTACCGCCTAGCACATATATCACTATACTTACACCTGCGGCCTATCAACCCGGTAGTCTACCGGGGACCTT
>JAZOBW010000030.1:0-5947 GCA_045596185.1 Acutalibacteraceae bacterium
AATCGTAAATCACGATATAATTTACAACTAATTTTAAGCACGGCGGCAGGGGAATTTCCTCGCCGTCGTCTTTCTTTTTTGATATTTTTGCAAAAACCATTGACAGGTGATGTATATAGTGATAAGATAACAGATGATATATAACAACAACTATATTATGGAGGTGCGTTATGCCGCCCAAAGTAAAAGTAACAAAAGAATATATTATAAAAGCCGCTGTTGATATTGTGCGTAACAGTGGAGCGCAGGCAATCAATGCAAGAACGATTGCTTCTGTATTGAATTGCTCAACACAGCCGGTGTTCTCCAACTTTGCTACGATGGATGAACTACGTCTTGCTGTTGTAGAAAAGGCGGATATATTGTGTCAAGAGTATATGCAGCGAGAAGTCGATAGTGGAAAGTTTCCTGCTTACAAGGCAAATGGTATGGCTTACATACGATTTGCCAAAGAGGAAAAAGAACTGTTCAAACTTCTTTATATGCGTGACCGCTCAAGCGAATTGATTCCCGAAGCAACAGAACAAACCGACAAAATGGAATCGATTGTCCATAATAATACGGGACTTAGTGGTATGGATGCAAAATTGTTTCACCTTGAAATGTGGGCGTATGTTCACGGAATTGCCACTATGTTTGCAACCGGTTTTTTTGATCTTGATTGGGAACTTGTTAGCAAAATGCTCACCGATTCCTATCAGGGGCTTAGGAAACAATATGGATTGGAGTGATAAATAATGGATGCTATTAGAGTTGAAGGTTTAACCAAAAAATATAAAGATGTGGTTGCGGTAGATGCTCTCAGTCTTTCGGTTCACAAGGGCGAACTGTTTTCGTTACTCGGCGTAAATGGTGCGGGTAAGACTACCACTATTAAAATGCTGTCGTGCCTTACACAACCAACAAGCGGAGATGCATTCCTTAACGGGAAAAGTATTTGTAAAGATACCGCTGCTGTTAAATCATTTATAGCCGTTTCTCCGCAGGAAACTGCAGTTGCATCCGGACTGTCGGTTCAGGAAAACCTTGAACTGATGTGTGGTGTTCACGGTTTTACAAAGGAAAAACAAAATGCGAAAATTGCAGAACTTACCGAACTGCTCGGACTGGAATCTGTTAGTAAGAAAAAGGCAGGAAAACTGTCCGGTGGTTGGCAGAGAAGACTGAGCATCGCTATGGCGCTTATCAGCGAACCGGATATATTGTTTCTTGACGAACCTACGCTTGGTCTTGATGTACTTGCCCGAAGCGATCTGTGGGATTTGATTCGTTCCCTCAAGGGGAAAGTAACCATTATTCTTACAACACATTATATGGAAGAAGCGGAGGCCTTGTCTGACCGTATCGCTATTATGAAAGGCGGAGAATTGCTTATCTGTGACACTGCTGACAAGAAAAAAGAAGCCGCCGGTACGGAAAATTTCGAACAAGCTTTTGTACGCATCGTCAAGGGGGTGGCAAAATGAAAATGCTCACATTTGCAAACAGAAATACAAAAGAAATATTACGGGATCCGCTGACCCTTTTATTTGGACTCGGCTTTCCCCTTGTTTTGATTTTATTGTTAAGTGCTATACAAGTAAATATCCCCGTAGAGTTATTTGAAATACAGCATTTAACTCCTGGTATAACGGTTTTTGGTTTAGCATTTATGACTTTATTTTCGGCAACCATTATTGCAAAAGATAGAGGCAGTTCGTTATTACAGCGTTTGTATACAACGCCCCTGACTCCGATAGACTTCATTCTCGGCTATACTTTGCCTATTATTCCGATTTCTATCGCTCAATGTGTTGTTTGCTATATTGCTGCAATCCTTCTCGGATTAAATATTACGGTTAATATTTTGTATGCTGTCGTATTCATTATTCCGGTATCCATTCTATACATTGCTTTAGGACTTCTTTGCGGAAGCGTGTTAACCGATAAGCAGGTCGGCGGTATTTGCGGCGCTTTGCTTACCAACCTTTCGGCGTGGCTGTCGGGTGTTTGGTTTGATCTTGATCTTGTGGGAGGCACTTTTAAGAAGGTTGCTTATGCACTTCCGTTTGTTCATGCAGTAGAAATGGAACGGGCTGTGCTTATAGGAGATTTTGCAGGGATTTTCCCTCATCTTTGGTGGGTGCTCGGATATGCATTTGCACTGCTCTTATTGGCGGTATTACTGTTCCTGCGGCAGATGAAAAAACAGTAATAAACTTATAATATCTGATATCGTAAAATCCTTAAATTTCTAAATAATATAATATATAACTGCAGATAATGGTTTCCACTGTCTGCAGTTGTTTATATGAATGAAAAAATATGCTATAATTATTGTAACGTTTTGTTTGTTTCCAAATCTAATAGTTGAAAGGGCGGTGAAAATGTGACTGAATTTGAAAAACTTTTCAGCGAAAACCGGGAATTCATTTTCAAATATTTAATGAAAATGACAAGAGATTCTTACCTGTCCGAAGAACTCACACAAGAAACCTTTTTTCGCGCATATATGAATTATACCTCCCTGCAAAATAAGGATAAAGCACCTGTGTGGCTCTGTCAAATTGCAAAGAATACATACTTTGCGTGGTATAATGGGCAAAAGAAAAAAGTAGTAATCGATGATCTTGAAGCCGTAAGTGATTGCGAAAATATTGAAGATGCTTTTGAGCAGAGGGACCTTTCTAAAAAGGCGCTGCTATGTTTGCACGAATTAGAAGAGCCGTACAAGGAAGTGTTTATGCTTTCGGTATTTGGCGGTTTTTCGTTGAAAGACATCAGTTCGCTCTTCGGGAAAAGTGAAAGTTGGGCAAGGGTTACATTTTACCGTGCCAAACAAAGACTATCAGAAAGAATGAGGTAATAATATGGATTGTGATGTTATAAAAGATTTGATACCGTTATACATTGATGAATGCTGTAGTGATGAAAGCAAAAAAATAGTGAAAGAACACATCGGATATTGCAATGAGTGCAAAAAACTTTTTGAAGATATGAAAGCACCATCCGATGCGATTGCAGTATCCCAAGCGCCGAAAAGACTAAGAAAACTAAACGATTGGAAGGCTTCTGTGTTGCAGTCGGTCTTATTATTTCTTTCCTTCGGATTGATTACTATAGGTGTTGCTTTGGAATCGCAAACTTCCGCCGGTATGGCGAACGGTTTCTGGGCATTAAATATTGTTATCCCTGCAACCGGATTTATGCTCTCTTTGTCAAACTGGTATTTTGTAAGGATTTACAAAACCAGAAAAAGTTTTTCTGATTATTCTTTAATTGCCACATTGGCAATCACTTTGTGCGCCTATATATGGTCGGGATTCCACTATGAAATGGAATTTTTCGGCCTGTTTGCCGAAGGAAAGATGGTTGCATTTTTTGAAATTATACAGGGCGTATTGTTTCTTAACAGAATAGGAATTTTATTAACTGCGGCATTTTGTGTACTGTCTAAAATTCTTTCAAATCAATATGCAAAGATGTTAGGTAAAGAATAAGGTATGAAAAAAGTAAGATGCTTTTTAATGTGGTTGTTGTTTGTACTGACTGTACTTTATCCCGCGGGTACTTTGATTGCTGATTGTTTTGGAAACTCTTTTGAACTTATAAGTATTTTTGCTTATGCCATGGTAATTGCCATACTTTCTTTCTGTACAGTTATTCTCTTCATTGTTAGCAAAGATGAACCCGAAAACAAAGTGATAGGGGTCTTATCGGCTGTTATCGTGCCATTATCCTTGATAAACGCTGTGTTTTATATTTTTGAACACCCAAAAATTCCTGTGATTGCAAGTGTATTTCTTTCTGTCGGCTGTTGTTGCTTTATAACTGTTAAGTTTGGAAAACCCTGGGCACTTAAAATTGTGGCTTTGGCATTGTCTGCACTGATGATACTGCCAATCGGTTTCTTTAGTTTTATTGCTCTGATTTTTGGGAACATTGGTCAAAACACGATTGTGCAGACCGTTGAATCCCCGAACGGGAAATTTTACGCCCAAGTCGTTGATAGTGATCAGGGCGCACTTGGAGGGGATACCATTGTTGATGTATACGAGAGGGGCGGAATAAATGCAATTATTTTTGAAATTAAAAAGAAGCCGCAAAGGGTATATCTTGGCGATTGGGGCGAGGCTAGTGATATGCAGATTTACTGGAAAGATGATGCGTGTTTGGTAATAAATTCGGTTGAATATGAAATAGAATAGCAGACAGTGGTTTCGCTGTCTGCTATTTTTTCAAAATTCCTTGACAAAATCAATACTTCGTGATATGATGTATTACGCGATGGGAGGTATGGTATGGACATTCAGTTAAAACGCGGTCTTTTGGATGTTTGTGTGTTGGCAGCCATTAAAAACGAAGATTCTTACGGATATAAGATCATAAAAGATATGAAACCGTATATTGAACTTTCCGAATCTACCTTGTATACCATTCTTAAACGTTTGGAAACGGCAAATATGCTGACCGTTCGCACTGCAGAGCACGGAGGCAGACTTCGGAAGTATTACCATATAACCGAGGATGGACTGAAACGCATTGAGGATTTCAAGGAAGAATGGAAGGAAATTTTGTCTATATATAGATTTGTAACCAAGGAGGATGACGGTAATGAGTAAACAAGAGTTTCTGACACGGTTGCGTAAAGGCTTGTCCGGTCTGCCGAAAAATGTTATTGAAGAACACCTGACCTTCTACGGTGAAATGATAGACGATCGAATGGAAGAAGGTCTTTCGGAGGAAGAAGCAATTTTACAAATCGGTTCGGTGGATGATATCGTATCGCAGATAGTGGCCGACATTCCGCTTACTAAACCGGTGAATGGAAAGATAAATCTGAAGAAAAGGCTGCAGGCGTGGGAGATTGTGCTTCTGATACTGGGCTCCCCGATTTGGATTTCGATTTTGATTGCCGCATTTGCCGTTGTTCTTTCGGTTTATGTTGTGCTGTGGTCGTTGATAGTGGCTTTGTGGGCTGTTTTCGCTTCGATTGTCGGCTGTGCGGTGGGAAGTATTATATCCGGCATCATATTTGCCATAAACGGTAACGGTATACAGGGTGTTGCTATGACGGCCGCAGGTATCGTTTGTGCAGGACTTTCTATCTTTATGTTTTACGGATGCAAGGCAGTGACAGATGTAACATTGATGCTTACAAAGAAAATAGCAATATGGATTAAGAATTGCTTTATCAAAAAGGAGGCAGCATAATGAGAACGAGAACAAAAGTATGGCTTATTATAGCAACCTCTTTGATATTGATTGGATGTATAATTTTCGTGGGAGTGATGACGGTGCTTAACTGGGATTTTTCGAAATTATCAACCGTAAGGTTTGAAACCAACGATTATAATATCAGCGATATATATGACATATCTATCACAACCAATACTGCCGATATTGTGTTTGTGCCTTGTGAAGATTTGAAAGGTTTGGTCAAATGTTATGAACAGAAGGATGTAAAACATTCGGTTTCGGTAGTGGATAACACACTTGTAATTCAGGTTGTTGATACAAGAAAATGGTATGAACATATCGGTATAATTTTTGGCACACCCAAAATAACGGTATATATTCCGCAAGGCGAATACGGTGCACTTTCGGTAAAATCCAGTACCGGAGATATCGAAATACCGAAGGATTTCAGGTTTGAAAACATTGAAATTTCAGAAAACACCGGCGATGTAACAAACTATGCTTCGGCTTTGGGTGATATTAAAATAAAGACGAGCACGGGTAACATTCGCGTGGAAAACATATCGGCTGATGCGCTTGATCTTTCCGTTTCAACGGGTGAAGTGGTCGCCAAAACCGTAACCTGCGAAGGCGGTATTGAGATAAATGTAAGCACAGGGGATACAAAATTGACCGATGTTCGCTGTAAGACGCTCATTTCAAGCGGAAGTACCGGTGATACTTCTTTGAAAAATGTAATTGCCACAGAAAGGTTTTCCATCAAAAGAAG
>JAZOBW010000031.1:0-4248 GCA_045596185.1 Acutalibacteraceae bacterium
ACAAAAATCCTTTTCATTTTATTGGCTGGATACCAAGGTTTTTAGAATTGTTTGCAAAATTCCGTCTGACTCGCCAAACTGTGAATTTGCTTAATACAACTTGTTTGGTATATCAATCTGGAAAAGATGAAATGGTTTCAATTCGAAGTGCAAAACTTTTAGAAAACAATCCGTATATTTCGGTAAAGAAACTCAAAAATTCAGGACATTACTATTATGACAAAGATGATTTTGATTTTTTAATAACTGAATTTAAAAAATTCTTAATATAGATAGTTGATTTCAAAGAAAATCAAGTGTTTTTTAGTTATATTCGCTTCGGAAGTGATATTCGCTTCGGGAGTTTTGGAGGCGAATATAATATCACTGAAACCGCAGGTTTCAATATCACTTTCACGAAGTGAAAATATCACTCTGTGCGAAGCACAGAATATCACTAACGCCTTGCGCCACCGCAGCTTTTATGCTATACTAAACTTTTAGAAAAATACAAATAGTTAAACGGAAATCTAACAGTGAGGAAAATGTTATGAAGTATTTAATTGTTGTGGATATGCAAAATGATTTTATTTCGGGTGCGCTCGGTACCAAAGAAGCGCAATCTATTGTGTCGATGGTTGCCGAAAAAATCAAAAGGTTTGATGGATCAGTCATTTTTACTCGTGATACACATTTTGCCGACTATCTTGCCACGCAGGAAGGCGAAAAACTTCCGGTGGAGCACTGTATAAAGGATACCGAGGGTTGGCAGATTTGTGCCGAACTTATGCCGTTTGTAAATAATAATGCGGTTGATAAAATAACCTTCGGCAGTATGCAGTTACCTGAACTCCTTAAAGAAAAAGGTATTCCGGATAGTGTTGAACTTTGCGGACTTTGTACTGATATATGCGTTATTTCAAACGCTATGATTCTGAAGGCTGCGTTTCCCGAAACAAAAATAACCGTAGATGCCGCCTGTTGTGCAGGTGTAACGCCTCAAAGTCATAAAACCGCACTTCAAGCGATGAAGTCGGTTCAGATAGAAATAATAAACGAATAACAAAAACTCACGGTCAGAACAGATTTGTCCTGACCGTGAGTTTTGTTATTACAAATAAAATTCTTTTAGGTCATCAAGCCGCAATAGGGCAGGGGGAAGGCCGCAGGAAACGCCCACATCAACATTTATCCATGTTTTTGTGCGCAGTATCTTGCCTTTATGCTGTTCTCCGTACAATAGCGTGGGCGTGTGGCCGAAAACGGTGATAATATCGGTAAAATATTCCTCTTCTGCGAGGGGGCGGTGCCACAATAACTCATCCATTGTGTATTCGGATATCCTTTTATCGGGGTAGAAGTTTTTCAGTCCTGAGTGAACAAGAAGAAAATCTTTGCCGCCAACACCTACCGTCTCGTAAAGGGGCGCATCGTGCAGATAATCCAGTATGTCTTGCACTGTTTCAGGCGAGTTTCGAATAAGAGTTTTCAGCCTATTTAGCGTTGTATCGCCGCCGTTATGCATATAATTCATAAGCAGTTTCATCTTTTGATCATCAAAACGGTCGATACTTTGGTCGGTGATCTCTTCAAAAACAAATTCGCAGGATAAAAGCATCGCTTCGTGATTGCCGAGAATTAGTTGTACATTCGGTTGTTCCAATAACCAGATAAGCATTTCCACGCCGCCGTCATTTTGGCGGTCGATAACATCGCCTAAAATATAAAGCCAGTCTTTATCGCCAAAGTTTGCTTTTTTCAGAAGTTCTTTCAGTTCACTTGGTTTTGCACCGTGAAGATCTGATATAACATATACAGCCATTAAATCACCCATATATTATATACCATATTTTCGGTATTTTTTCAATTAACAATATGAAAAACGGCAGTCAAAGACTGCCGTTTGATGTTACGACCACTTTATATCAAGATACCTAAAACGGTTGTTAAGCCAAGTATAAAGGTATCTGGATGCATCGGCTTGATTTTTGAAGGCATTTGCTTCATCAATTAACTCATCGTTTCCATTTTCGATGCGTTTGGGCCAACGTTCAAAGTTATTCGTATAATAAGATGCATAAGTGACTTCAAGTGTTGAAACCAAACTAAGCGCACCGTCTGTTACGCCATTCGCTTTAAGTTCTGCCCATTTTTCTTTTACCATATCCGTAAACCATTTTTCGTATTTCAAAATGCCAAACCACGGATTACGGCTGTTAAATGAATGATTGGGAATGTAGGGACTTGAATAATCCTTCTTTATTCCGAATGCCGAGTCATAGTCCCAAGGTGCATGAAATACCAGTTTTTTACTACCGCCGGCTGTCATATCCAGAGACATATAAAAACTTGACCAGTTAAGGTCCGGATCGCAGCAGATTTCACTCAAAATATACATATCCACAAGTGACTGCAGATCTATAATTTCACTGATGGTCTGTTTTGCAACGGTTTCGCCGGAGTTTATGGCACTGTGCGCGGTATCAAAAATACTTTGCATTTTGTTTTTAAGAAAACTTAATTGTGCATCGCTGTAAATATCGCTTTTGACGGTGAAACCGGGCTGGTATGAATAATCGTGGTAATCAACAGTGAATGTTGGGTCGCCGCCGTTATTGGGCATTTCGTTTTCATGTTCATAATATCCGTCATATTCAAAGAAATAGGCAATATCAGTGCCGGTGTAATCGTCCTCTACTTCGGGGATATCAACACGGCCCTCTTTAACCTCTTGCTGTTCAACAAGAAGATACACACCCCAATACTTACCGTTAAGGTAAACCTCAACATTTCGGAAATCAGTGCAGTAGTAGCCGTCCGAGCCGAGTATCATATTGCCCAGATAAAATGCTACGGCATTGTTGGACATAGAGATGTCCTTCCAATCGGCAAGCAGTACCCAGTTTTTGTACTTTTCACCGCCGCCAAGACCAAGCATATTCTGCTTTTTCTTAAACTTTATTCTAAGCGGCTTTTTCTCATAATTGAGTGTATAGTTACCCCTCACCTTAACCTCTGCATCAACATTAGTGAGCACTTCGGATGCCGCACAGTTGTCTACCGAAACCGTTGCATCTACATATTCGATCAGGTCGTCAAGTTTGTCCTGCCGGTCGTATTTTGTGGCGAAAGAATTATCACCGTTTGCGGTGTTTATTCTTACTGTCGGCATAGTTTGAGTGATGGTGGGGGAATATGAATATTTGGTGGGATCGGCAGCGGGTGCATTTATATTGCCGCTATCGGAAGAGGTTGTACCACCGGGCTTTTTATTAGAACTATTATTTAAGGTTGAATTATTACTTGTGTTCGGCGTTTTTGAAGAATTCGGTTTTTGGGTACTTGTGTTTTTGGAAGATTCGTTTTCCGAAACATCAGATTCTTCCTCAAATTCTGTTATGTATTCCGTAATCACTGAAAGGGAGGAGTCTTCCTCGGTGATCTTTTTGCATGCTGTAAGGGTAAGAACTATACAAAATACGCATACAAGCGATATAAGTCGTATGAATGAATTTTTCATAACCGGCCTCCTTGGGATTTCTGTGGTTTTATTATAATATTTTGAATTAAAATTGTCAATAGAGACAGTGGTGTGTACAATACATTTAACCGTTGAAAATGGTGAATATATATGGTAAAATAACTTTGATAGAAGGTGATATTATTCTGAAAATATTTTCTGTGTTTTTAACTTTACTGTATTTTTTTATATCTGTTATAAGCGGCGGTCATATCGGTGCTAATAACAGCGGATATGAACATACTGCGCTTAATACAGAAGAATACTATCAGTATTCTTTTATGGTCGAAGAAGAACAGGCGCTCTACCGCTGCCTTAGGGAAGCAGTTCTTACTTATAAGGAAAATTTAGATGTTTCCGAATTCGGTGTATCTGATGATAGAGCAGGGGAAATATTCGAATGTTTTATCGCAGATAATCCGCAGTGCTTTTGGCTATCAGAAAGTTATGGCGTCAGTTCCGGAAAATTTATACTCGAATACAGCGACGGTATATACACCGGCGATTCAATTTACGGAACGGTGGATTATAGCAAAATAGATGAGCGGCGTAAAAAGTTTGATAAAGCGGTAAACAAGATAATAAAGAAAATTGATTCATCGGCTAGCGAATATGAAAAAGAACTTGCTATTCACGATTATCTTACCGAAAATACAGCATACGATGAGGATGCATATCTGAATCATATTGTTAACAACAATGTGAATCCTGCGTATGGTGCATACGGCACATTGGTTGAAAACAGGGGG
>JAZOBW010000032.1:0-8869 GCA_045596185.1 Acutalibacteraceae bacterium
AGCAGCCGCTGCTGCAGCCGCACAGGCAGGCGGTATGTACTAATTTAAGAGTTAGACATTAAATGATAGATATTATAAAGGCTCCCCTTAAGAATAAGGGGAGCCTTTGTATACCTTGGCAAGCCAAAAAACTTTTAAACCCGTTATAGAAATTATAATCTGTTCGATAAATTGGAATTTGTTATACTACCGTAAATTCTGTCCACTCTATTTTGTTATACTGCATGACGTCCACAGATTTCTTCATGCCTAGCTTTTCGTAGAATGGAATTGCATTTTCGTTGGCTATCAAATAAACCGCAATATTTTTTTCGCCGCCCGCAATTTCATGGGCTGTTTTCATTAGCTGTCTGCCGATACCCTGTCCCGTGTAGGTTCTGTCAACTCCCAAATCTGTTACATAAAGCCAATAGGCAAAATCGGTCAAGCCAAACAAAACTCCAACAACCGTACCGCACTCATTTCGTGCGACAAGACTGATAGAAACGGTTTTGACAAGTTTGGCAATTCGATTTTCGAATCGCTCTTTTGGATATTGGGAGCCCAAGTCCGTTCTTTTCAAAAAGTCGATATATTCTTCTGCTGAAATTCGTTCTTCAAAAATTCTTACTTTCTGATTCATACTATCTCCCCATCAAATTCTTATTTATCGGTTAGTTGTATTATATCACAAATTTGCCTATTGTTAAAGAGATTGTAAAAAAATACCCGTGTTTTTTAAAACACGGGTATTTTTATCGCTATTCTTATTCTTATAAATTAAGAAAATCTTTTCTGTAGCTGAGGCCGAAGGCTTCGGCTACTGCTTTTAGTTCATCATCGTGAATGGTGTTGAGGTGGGGCAGGTGAGCGGTAAGCATATAAAGCTGTGCTGCCTTTTCAACCGTCTCTATAAGTCCGAAGGTTTCGTCCATTGTTTTTCCTGCACCGTAGATTCCGTGCAGAGCCCAGATAACCAGTCGATAATCCTTCATCTTTTCAGCGGTTGCAATACCGATTTCGTTGTTGCCGCAAACCATCCACGGTAAAACACCGATACCATCGGGGAAAACTACAATACATTCGGTGCACATCTCCCATATTGTGTGGGTGAACTTTTTGTCGTCAAGTTCGTGAATGTGTGTCATAGCAAGGGTATGCGTGGGGTGGGTGTGCATTACAACACGGTGTTCGGGGTCGGCTTTTAGTCTTGCAATATGGCTCATCAGATGGGCAGGCAGTTCACTTGTGAACTTGCCGCCGTCTTCGTATCCCCAAAGCAGTTCCGCGGTTGTGCCGTCATTGGCTATGCGGATAATACCGAGGTTGTTCTGTGGATCGTTCTCAACATTTTTGAAGTATTTGCCCGTGCCGGTAACAATGAATATTTTACCGATAAGTTCGGGTGCATTAAAACCGATGGGTATGGTGCGGATAACCTTTTTAAGGTCTAGGTACTGTGCAACCTCGTTTTCATCAAGCATATAACTTATGTTGCCGCCGTTGCGTTCGTCCCAACCCAGACGGTACATATTAGCGGTGGTTCTTTTCATTTCTTCCACAAACGGAGCGTTTAATATATTCTTCATTTCAGTTGCCTCTTTTTATAAGAATGTCTTTTTCATATTCCTTAACGGTTTCAAACCATTCGCCGTCTGTCGGTGCGCCACATTCCTTGCAATACTGTGCCCATATATCGCCGAAGGGAAGTGTTTTCAATTCTTCCTGTTTTACCATAAGTTCTGTCCAGTTACCGTTGTTTTGTATGTTGGTAAGAGCATCGTTCGGTGTAAGCAACGCCATAAGCAGTGCTTTTTGAGTATTGCGCAGACCTACAACCCAGGCAGAGATACGGTTTATAGAGGCATCGAAATAGTCAAGTGCTATCTTTACTCTGCCTTCAAGACCGCCGCAACGGACGATTTCTTTGCATATCTCTTTTGTTTCATCATCAAGAAGTACTACATGGTCGCTGTCCCAACGAATGGGTCTTGTTATATGAAGTGCTATTTCATCGAAGAAGGTGAGAAGTGCCGGAATCTTGTCAGATACCACTTCGGTGGGATGATAGTGACCGTTGTCCATAAGCGGAATGCATTTATCACGGTTGGCAGCGGCGTAACTGAGCGAAAATTCAGCACTGCCTACTGTATAAGCCTCAACACCGATGCCGAAAACCTTTGATTCAACGCAGGGCTTTACCTTGTTGAAATCAAACGGCTCGGAAAGTATCTCATCAAGCGATTGCTTATAGCGAATCCGCGGTCCCATTCTGTCTGCCGGGATATCCTTGAAACCGTCTCCCGTCCAGATATTCATAATACACGGCTGACCTAGTTCTTCGGCGAGGTATTGGGAAATGCGGATACACGCTTTGCCGTGTTCTACCCAGAATTTTCTTGTGTCTTCATCAGGGCTTGAAAGTGTTAAAGGGTCGCATTTCGGGTGAGAAAAGAAGGTGGGGTTAAAATCACAACCAAGACCTCTTTCTTTGCAGAAGTCCACCCACTTCTTAAAGTGTTTCGGTTCTATTTTGTCACGGTCTACCCAACCGCCGTTTTCTTCATCAAATATAGCGTAGCAGGCATGAAGATTAAGTTTCTTAGTTCCGGGGCACAGTTTCAAAACCGTATCAATATCTTCCATAAGTTCCTCGGGTGTTCTGGCTCTGCCGGGATAGTTACCCGTAGTCTGTATTCCGCCGCTGAGCGAATCAACCCTCTGGTCGAATCCACGCACATCATCGCCCTGCCAACAGTGCAGTGAAACGGGAACGGTTTTAAGCGCCTCTATCGCCCTATCAGTGTCAACACCCCATTTTGCATATTCTTCTTTTGCATATGTATATCTGTTCATACCGATACCTCATTTATATTGAATGTTTCTTTGATTATTTGTCGCATTTGTGTAAGTGAATAGTTGTTGCTGTACATCATTTGCGAAATAATATTTCCGGTTGCGGTGGCTTCTGTAAGACCGGTGTAAACCTTTTTGCCGGTGTATCTGGCTGTAAGACGGTTAAGATATATATCTTTACTGCCGCCTCCCACTATATGAATATTTTTAATTTCTTTTTTGCTGATGCTTTCGATTTCTTTTATTGCCGCATCGTAGGAAAAAGCCAACGAGTGGTATACACTTGAAAAAACATCGCCGAGCGGCAGTTCGGGTCGGTTAAGATATGTGCGAACTGCCTCTATCATATTATCGGGTGCAAGGAAGGCAGCATCTGTAGGATCGATGCGCTCGGTAAAATCACTGCGCATTGCCATATTCATCATTTCATCATAGGTGTATTTTTTGTCAAGGTTTTTGCGTATGTTCTGGAAAAGCCACATTCCCATAATGTTTTTAAGAAAACGAAAACGCCGCTCAATACCGCCTTCGTTTGTGAAGTTTGCCGAAAGTGCATCGTCTGTTAAAATCGGTTCGGTGTTTTCGGTACCGATAAGACTCCATGTGCCGGATGAAATATATACACTTTCGTCATCGATAGGACAGGCTGCTACCGCAGATGCAGTATCGTGAGAGGGGCAGAGAACAACGGTTGCATTGAAACCTATTTCTTTTGCCGCTTCTTCGGTAAAACTTCCCACCGGTGTACACGGCATAGAAATGTCTGTAAATATACTCTGCTTTATTCCTAAATACTTCAAAATATCAAGATCCCACAATCCGCTTTTGGCATTTACCAGATTGGCGGTCGTGGCATTGGTGTATTCGTTTTTAATGACACCTGTAAGTTTGAAGGATAAATAATCGGGAATCATAAGAAAATATTCGGCATTGTTTAGTTTTCCGCTTTCTTTGTCACAGTATAACTGGTATATGGTGTTGAAATTTTGTTTTTGTATACCGGTTTTTTGATAAAGAATGTTCTGAGGAAGTGATTTAGCAACTTTACTTGCCGAACTTTCAGTTCTTGAATCTCGGTAAGAAACGGCGGGAAGAATTTCCTTTTTGTCCTTGTTAAGAAGCACATAGTCAACACCCCAGGTATCGATTGCAACGGTTGTGGGGATTTTATTAAGTTCCCTGCATCGTGCGATTCCGCATTTTACCTGCGTCACAAGATTTTCAATATCCCATATTAGTGTACCGTTTTCGTTTTTGATGCCGTTATCAAAACGGTATATTTCTTCAAGCACAAGTTTTCCGTTCACTATACTACCCAGTATATGACGGCCGCTTGAAGCGCCTATGTCGATTGCTAAATGATACAATATAAAACACCTCGCTTGTACTAATGATACCATTAGAAAGCGAGGTGTTAAAGGTCTTGATTTGACTGAAAAAAGTGTCCTTATTTGCAGTTGCGGTATTTGCTGGGAGACATGCCGAAATGTTCGGCAAAAATGCGGTGGAAATAACTTGCATTTTCATAACCTACAGCCACTGCAATATCCGAAACATTTATCTCTGTTGTGCGAAGAAGAAAGGCTGCTTGTGAAAGCCGCTTTTCTTGAAGCAGTTCGGTGTATGTACGACCGGTGCGCCGTTTTATTTCGCGCGACAGCCAATACTGGTCAAAATGCAGTCTGTTTGCAAGTTCGCCAAGTGCACCTTTACGGTAGTTTTCTTCAATGTATCGGAAGACCTCAATTAGCAGGGCGTCACCCTTATCTTCAACCGAAAGCCGTTCGGTAAGACCGATAAGTTGAAGTAACAAAAGTCCCATCGTCGTTTGATTTATATGCCGTTTGTTGGGAATATCAGAAATCAATGTGTAAAGCAGATTTTCAACAAGATTTTGAACGGGCAAAATATCGGAAACCTTAAAATGCAGATACGAAGCCCCGGAAGACCTGTTGCACAGCGAATCAAGTATGAACCTCTTTAGCGGCGTTTCCTCTTCGCCCATCATATCAAGTGCTTTATCAAAAAACTGCGGAAGAATGATAAAGTTTACCGCAATATCGTTTTTTTCGGCACTTTCAATTTGTTGAACGGCAGTGGGTGCCAGAAAAAGCAGTTCGCCCTCATTGAGTACAACGGTATTGTCATTTATAATATGAACCGTTTTTCCCGAACACATATATACAACTTCGATGTAGTCGTGGGTGTGGGCAGGGAAATCGATAAAACGGGTGTGGGGGCGTATCGTGATAAGTTTGCCTTCCTCCAGCAATCGTGTGCTGTTGATAACATTTATACCTTCATTCATATAAAGGCTGCGGTCGATTGTATCCTTGCCGCTTAGTATAGAAAGTTCCTCCTCGGTTTCGGGCAGCAGCCTTTGAATTATGCTGTCGCTTATCATTTTACCACCCCTCTTATCATATTAAATTAAGTATATCACACTTTTAATTTTGATTCAACTCGATAAAAATAAAACACTTGAATTTTTTCTATTGACAATGGTCGTGATTAGTGGTATTATACAGTAGTATGCGGAACTGTCTGCAGTTTTGTCATGCCTATTTTTAAGAAAGGAGATGTATAGTTTGCCTACTTTTAATCAGTTGGTTCGCAGCGGTCGTGAGACTGTAGAGAAAAAGGCTAAGGCTCCTGCTCTTCTTAAGGGTTATAACTCTATGAAGCGTAGCCTCACCGATAACGATTCTCCGCAGAAGCGCGGCGTTTGCACTGCCGTTAAGACTTCCACGCCTAAGAAGCCTAACTCCGCACTCCGTAAGATTGCCAGAGTACGTCTTTCCAACGGAATTGAAGTTTCTGCTTATATTCCCGGAATCGGACACAATCTTCAGGAACACAGCGTTGTTCTTATCCGTGGCGGCCGTGTTAAGGATCTGCCTGGTGTGCGTTACCACATCGTTCGCGGTACCCTTGATACACAGGGCGTTGCAAACAGGATGCAGTCCCGTTCTAAATACGGCGCAAAGCGTCCGAAAGCAGGTGCGAAGTAATTTACAGACGATTTTTTCTGCTGCAAACACAAGTAGCGGCGTTTATATATTATATTCGCCTTGCTTGGTGCCACGGGAAATTGTCACTCGAGTACCTATGATATCATCATTATGAAGGAGGGAAGTAAAGTGCCAAGAAGAGGTATTATTGCTAAACGCGATGTTCTGCCGGATCCTATTTACAATTCCAAGAAGGTTACCCGCCTTATCAACAACATTATGCTTGATGGTAAGAAGGGTGTAGCCCAGAAGATCGTGTATGGTGCTTTCGACATTATCAGCGAAAAGACGGGAAAGGACCCGCTTGAGGTTTTTGACGCAGCAATGGAGAACATTATGCCGCAACTCGAATGTAAGGCTGTCCGTAAGGGCGGTGCTACCTATCAGGTTCCTTTTGAGGTTCGTCCCGAAAGAAAGCAGACACTTGCTCTGCGTTGGCTGACAGTATTCAGCCGTGCTCGTAGCGAGCGCACAATGAAGGAACGTCTCGCAGGCGAAATTCTCGATGCCACTAACGGTCTCGGTAACGCTGTTAAGAGACGTGAAGAAATGCATAGAACAGCCGAAGCCAACAAGGCTTTTGCTCACTACAGATGGTAATCTGCCGTCAATATGTTTTATAGCCGCCTGATCAAGGGGCGGAATGGAGGAAAAAATGCCTAGAAAAGTATCTCTTGAAATGACAAGAAATATTGGTATTATGGCTCATATTGACGCCGGTAAGACGACCACCACAGAGCGTATCCTGTTCTACACAGGTAAAACTCACAAAATTGGTGAAACTCACGACGGTGCCGCCACTATGGACTGGATGGATCAAGAGCAGGAGAGAGGTATTACCATCACTTCTGCTGCTACCACTTGTTTCTGGAATGACCATCGTATCAATATTATCGACACTCCCGGACACGTTGACTTCACCGTTGAAGTTCAGCGTTCACTCCGCGTTCTCGACGGTTCTGTAACCGTTTTGTGCGCAAAGGGCGGTGTTGAGCCGCAGTCTGAAACCGTATGGCGTCAGGCTGATGAGTATAAGGTACCCCGTATGATCTATGTTAACAAGATGGACATTATGGGTGCTGACTTCTATCATGTTCTTGATATGATCAAGGACAGATTTAACTGTAACGCAGTTCCGATTCAGCTTCCTATCGGTAGCGAAGATACCTTCAAAGGAATCATTGACCTTGTTACCAATAAGGCAGAGGTCTACTATGATGACCTTGGTAAGGATGTAAGGGAAGAAGAAATCCCTGAAGATATGAAGGAACTTGCAGAGAAGTACCGTACTGCTCTTATCGAGACCATCGTAGAGCAGGACGAAGAACTTATGGAAAAGTACTTCGAGGGTGAAGAGCCCACAATAGAGCAGATGAAGGTTATCATCCGTAAGGCAACTATCGCTAACGAGATGGTTCCGATCTGCTGCGGAACATCTTATAGAAACAAGGGCGTTCAGCCTCTGCTCGACGCTATTGTTGACTATATGCCCGCTCCTACCGACGTTGAGGCTATCAAGGGTGTAAACCCCGATACCGATGAGGAAGAGGTAAGACATTCTTCTGATACAGAGCCGTTCTCTGCTCTTGCATTCAAGATTGCTACCGACCCGTTCGTTGGTAAGATCTGCTTCTTCCGCGTATATTCCGGTACTGTTGACGCAGGCGCTGGTGTTTACAACTCGGTTAAGCAGAACCGTGAGAGAATGGGTAGAATTCTCCAGATGCACGCAAACCACAGAGAAGACCTTGAAACCTGCTATGCAGGTGATATCGCAGCAGCGGTTGGTCTTAAGAACACCACCACCGGTGATACCCTCTGTGAAGAGAAACATCCCATTATTCTCGAATCTATGAACTTCCCCGAGCCTGTTATCCGTGTTGCTATCGAGCCTAAGACCAAGGCAGGTCAGGAAAAGATGGGTATTGCACTTGCAAAACTCGCCGAGGAAGACCCCACCTTTAAGTGCTACACCGATGAGGAAACCGGTCAGACCATTATCGCCGGTATGGGTGAACTTCACCTTGAAATCATCGTTGACCGTTTGCTCCGCGAATTTAAGGTTGAAGCAAATGTTGGTGCACCTCAGGTTGCTTACAAAGAAAGCATCCGCAAGAAGGTTGACCACGAGACCAAGTACAAGCGTCAGTCCGGTGGTTCCGGTCAGTACGGTCACGTTAAGATCATTCTCGAGCCGAACGAGACCGGCAAGGGTTACGAGTTTATCAACTCGGTATCCGGCGGTACCGTTCCGAAGGAATATATTCCTGCTGTTGACGCCGGTATTCAGGGCGCTCTCCACGCAGGTGTACTTGCAGGCTATCCTGTAGTTGATGTTAAGGTAACTCTCTATGACGGTTCTTATCACGAGGTTGACTCCTCTGAAATGGCATTTAAGATTGCCGGTTCTATGGCATTCAAAGAGGCCTGCCGCATAGCAGAACCCGTTCTTCTTGAACCTATTATGAAGGTTACCGTTATCGTTCCCGAAGAGTATATGGGCGACGTTATCGGCGATCTTAACTCTCGCCGTGGCGAGATTCAGGGCTTCGAGGATCGTTCGGGTGTTAAGCAGATCAACTCCCGTGTACCGCTTGGTGATATGTTCGGTTACGCTACCGACCTTCGTTCCAAGACTCAGGGTAGAGGCCAGTATGTAATGGAACCCGATGGTTATAAAGAGGTTCCGAAGAGCATTGCAGAAAAGATTATCTCTGCAAGAGCAAAGAAAGACTAATTTTTATAAATAATACTTGAAATTCCACGAGTTTTTTGATAAACTATACTCGTGTTAATCACTCAAGAAATTTAAGGAGGAAATTCAAAATGGCAAAGGCAAAATTTGAACGTAACAAGCCGCACGTTAACATTGGTACTATCGGCCACGTTGACCACGGCAAGACAACCCTTACCGCAGCAATCACAAAGTATCTTTCCCTTAAGGGTCAGGCTTCTTTCGAGGATTATGCAAACATCGATAAGGCTCCCGAAGAGAGAGAGCGTGGTATCACAATCAACACCGC
>JAZOBW010000033.1:0-2327 GCA_045596185.1 Acutalibacteraceae bacterium
ATGCTGAAAAGACGTTCGGATACCTTATAGCCCTCACCTTTAAGAACTTCGATACAGGACTTTCTGGTAATGCCGGGGAGAATGGATCCCGAAAGTGCAGGAGTTACTATCTCGTCACCGATTTTGAACATTACGTTCATCGCACCGACCTCTTCGATATATCGACGCTCAACACCGTCAAGCCAGAGAACCTGAGAATATCCCTGTTTTTCTGCTCTTTCACCTGCACGGTTACTTGCAGCGTAGTTGCCGCCGCATTTTGCATAACCGGTACCGCCGCGAACAGCACGGACATCCTCCGACTCAATCATTATCTTAACCGGATTGATACCCTCGGCATAATAACTACCTACGGGAGATGCAATAATAACAAAGGTTGCCTTCTTTACAGCGTGAACACCAAGTGTTTCATCGTTGCCAAACATAAAGGGACGAAGATAAAGCGATGTGCCTTCTGCTGAAGGGGTCCAATCCGCTTCGCACTTTACAAATTCAAGAAGTACTTCTAATGCGAGGTCTTCGGGAATCTGCGGCATACAAAGGCGTTCTGCCGAATTATTCATTCTGCGGATATTTTCCATCGGACGGAAAAGTTGTACCTTACCGTCTGCTCTGCGGTATGCCTTAAGGCCCTCGAAGATTTCAGAACCGTAATGAAGTACGGTTGCTGCAGGATGAAGGGCGATAGGTGCGAAGGGTACTATACGGGCATCGTGCCAACCGTTTTCAGGATCGAAATCCATAATAAACATATTATCGGTAAATATCTTACCAAAGCCGAGTGTGCTGCTGTCTGGTTTCTCGGCGGGATTGGGATTCTTATTTATTGTGATATTCATCTTAAATTCTCCCTATTTATATTTTATGCTTCTGCGCCCAAAGCGATAGCATTGAGATTTACCTCAAGCATATCGGCACGCTTGGCGGAAATTACCTTCTGAAGGGCGGCAGTTACTCTTTCCTTATCAAAACCGCCGATAACATCAAGTACCTTACCCATAAGAATCATATTTGCAAGGGTGGGGATGTTGTGCTCGCTTGCCATAGCGGTGGACGGAACATAATATACATTTACATCGTCACGCTTCACCTTGCGCTCGATAAGGGTTGAATCAACAAAAATAGTGCCACCCGGAACTACGGTATCCTCATAACGGTCAAGTGAAGGCAGGTTCATCGCGATAAGAACATCGCGATTGGAAACGATTGGAGAACCTACCGGCTCGTCGCTGAGTATTACGCTGCAACTTGCTGTACCGCCGCGCATTTCGGGACCGTAGGAAGGAAGCCAACTGACATTCTGGCCCTCCATAAGGCCTTTATATGCAAGGAATTTTCCGGAAAAGAGGATACCCTGTCCGCCAAAACCTGCAAACAAAAACTGTGTTGTATTCATTTACGATATCCTCCTTACTTATCACTTGATCTATCCTTATATACACCTAACGGATAATAAGGAATCATTTTTTCTTCTACCCACTGAAGTGCCTTCTGGGGGGTAAGACCCCAGTTGGTGGGACAACTGGAAACAACCTCGATAAGGGAGAATCCCTTGCCGTTCACCTGATTTTCAAAGGCGCGTTTGATTGCTTTCTTGGCGGCCTTTACATTCTTTACATTGTTTACCGCCACGCGTTCAAGGTACTCCGGACCGTCGAGGGTGGAAAGCATTTCGCATACACGGATGGGGTATCCGCAGTGGTTTACATCTCTGCCGTAGGGCGAAGTCTGGGTAACCTGACCGGGAAGTGATGTAGGAGCCATCTGACCGCCTGTCATACCGTATATTGCGTTATTTATAAAGATGATGGTGATATTTTCATTACGGGCAGCAGCGTGTACGGTCTCTGCCATACCGATAGATGCAAGGTCGCCGTCCCCTTGATATGTAAATACGATATTTTCGGGATCAGAGCGCTTAACACCTGTGGCAACTGCCGGTGCACGTCCGTGCGCTGCCTCTATCATGTCGCAGTTGAAATAATCGTACGCCATAACCGAGCAACCTACGGGTGCTACACCGATGGTCTTTCCTTCGATGCCCAGTTCATCAATAGCCTCGGCAACGAGACGGTGAACTATACCGTGGGTACAGCCCGGACAGTAGTGAAGCGGAACATCCGCCAATGCATGGGGTTTATCAAATACTACCATTATTCTGCACCTCCATTTTGTGCTGCAAGTTTAATGGACTCGAGTACCTGCTCGGGAGTAGGTATCATACCGCCTGCACGGTTGCAGAGCATTACCGGACGGCGGCAGTTGGATGCAAGTTTTACATCTTCTATCATCTGTCCCATTGAAAGTTCAACAAGTCGGGCCAAGCG
>JAZOBW010000034.1:0-2376 GCA_045596185.1 Acutalibacteraceae bacterium
ACCACAATACGCTGGATATTAAGGCGTTCAAAAAAATTTATTCCCCTTATCTTACTTACATCAATAATAAACATTATTTCTTCCCTTACCTTCATCTTTTTAGCACGTATTTCCAAGCATGTAATAGATGAGGCCATCGGACAAGGCTCAAAACTTTTACTGTTTGTTATACTTTTGTTTTCCACACTTTTGTTACAGATAGTATCACAGGCACTTTTATCGGTAATAAATGTCCGCATCAGCGGCAGACTTATGATTTCTATGAGAAATTATATGTTTTCATCTGTGGTACATAAAAAATATCCTCAGATATTTGACCACCATTCCGGAGATTTGCTGAACCGATTCACATCCGATATTGATCAGGTGGTTCACGGTGCTGTACACATTGTTCCCGGAATCTGCGCAATGGCAACCAAAATAATCGGCGGTATTTGGGCATTAATAATGCAAAATTATATATTTGCCGTAGTTATCATTCTTGCCGGTTTTATAATTCCGATTTTCGGAAGAATTATAAGCAAACACTTCAAATATCTGCACAAGGAGGCACAACGCACCGAAGGCCTCTCGCGTTCATTTATGCAGGAAGGTTTTGCAAATATCGTTGTTATTAAAACCTTCGTAAGCGAACAGCCGATTCTGCGAAAATTGAATGAATATATGAAGCAGAATCTAAAAGTCAAAATCAAAAGAAACTTTATATCCGTATGCACACATACAACTATGTCATCGGTATTTACACTTGGTTACTACATTATTCTCGTATGGGGTGCTTCCCAAATTTCTGCCGGAATTATTACATACGGAACACTAAACTATTATCTGCAACTTGTTTCCATATTGAGAACGCCACTGCAAAATGTTTCTGGCGTTTTACCCCAGTACTATTCAATGCTTGCTTCTGCCGAGCGACTTATGGATATTGAATCCATAGAATCCGAACCGCCACCGATAGACAAACAGCAACTCCAATCGATGAAAATTGATTTCAACACTATCTGTGCGGACAACCTTGCTTTTGCTTATGATAATGAATTGATACTTAAAAACTGCACCTTTGAACTTAACAAAGGCTCTATAATCGCCATAACCGGTGAATCCGGCAGTGGAAAAAGTACTCTTTTTAAAATTCTTTTAGGTCTTTACGAACCAACCGGCGGCAGTATCACATTCAATGGTGATATTCCTATTGATGCATCTACCAGAAGAATGTTTTCGTATGTACCTCAAGGCAATATGATCCTTTCGGGTTCTATCCGCGATAATATAACCCTATGCAATCGCAGAATTACTGATGAACAAATTGAGAAGGCCGCAAAAGCCGCATCTATTTATGATTATATTATTTCCTTGCCGGATGGTTTCGATACAGAACTTTCCGAACGAGGTGCCGGTCTTTCCGAAGGACAAATTCAACGTATTTCTATTGCACGTGCATTACTGTTTGATGCACCGATACTTTTGCTTGACGAATCTACATCGGCGCTTGATGAAGCAACCGAAACGCAGGTTCTTTCAAACATAAAAAATATGACTGATAAAACCGTATTATTTATCACACATAGAAACACTTCAATTGCAGTATGTGATCATATCATTCATGTTAAAGATAAAAAATTCGAAGTGATCCAATAATAAGGAGAAGTTAGAATGCACCTAATTAAAAAAATTCTTACCTTTTTTCTTGCCGTTGCAATGCTATTTGCAACGGTAGGTTGCCGCAAGAATGATGTTGACGATTCCTCCTTCAGCAGCGACGATGTTGAAACCATAATAATTGATGATACAGCGAATGATGGAGAAAATAGCCAAGATAATTCCACACAAAGCGATGGTAATAATGTGACAAGTAATACCCCCGCTCCTACTGTTCAGGGCAACTACAGTGTTTGCAAGATCAAATCTTTTGATTCAAATGTTGTATTTGACCTTGAAGTGATTGATAAGGTTGCATATTATAATGTAAGTTATAAGGGAGAAACACTTTATAAACGGGCAAAATTGGGACTTAAAATCAACGATACCGACTATTCAAAGGGCGTTAAATTTAAGTCTGTACAGCAAACAAGCGTAAGTGACGCAATAACCCTTAACGGAAGATTCAAGAGCGCCCAAGCACATTATAACAAGGCTGATATTACCCTTTCGTCATACGGCGAGGATTATATACTGGAAGTTCGTGTCTATAATGACGGTGTTGCATTCCGTATGAAATTCAATAAATCGGCAGGTACAACCGTTAACGCCGAGTACACTTCTTTCAACATTGATCCGAATTCTTATGTATATGCTTCATTCGGTTGCCGCAGAAGTGACTGTCAACAGCGAGACGATATGGCAGGATACGACAGTATCTGCTACGAGGCTTTGTAT
>JAZOBW010000035.1:0-4180 GCA_045596185.1 Acutalibacteraceae bacterium
CCCCTTTGAACAAGGGAAAGAATTCTTCCTGCAGAAAATTCATCACATATATTATACAATCTGTCGCTTCCTACAAGTTTAACCCTACTGTTTGAAACTTCACCTATCATATCAAACACGGTGGTAAACAGCGGCATCAAAGCCAGACAGTCAAGACCCGATGCAGCAATAATATTCTGCAATTTCGCAGGATTTATATCACAAAGTCGCTCATTTTTCAGACGCCGCACGGATATTTCGGCAAAATTGGTCTGCAACTGAGGGGTAAGTTCCTGTGTAAGGCGACAAGTACGACTTATGATTCTACCATCCGAAGTTACGAGAAGTAACATTGCGCTTTTTTTACCTAGAGCTATCAATTCTACCTTTTTAAGCGATAGTTCGCGTTCCGCAATATTACATATAACCGACGGCAGACCGGTAAGTGTGCTTAAAGCATTTGCAGCAAGTGCCGGTATGCTTTGTGTA
The DNA here is from genome assembly GCA_045596185.1 of Acutalibacteraceae bacterium. Taxonomy (GTDB): domain Bacteria; phylum Bacillota; class Clostridia; order Oscillospirales; family Acutalibacteraceae; genus UBA737. The sequence continues at coordinate 469 of JAZOBW010000035.1, forward strand.
TCTATACCATTTTCGGGCAAAACCGAATCGATAAACCGCTTTGTGCTGGGTGTTATTGAATCGGGTTTCATAAGACGGTTTATATAAATTCTGTAACCGTTGCTTGTGGGAACCCTGCCCGCAGATGTATGTGGTTGTTTAAGAAGACCCAGTGAGCAAAGTTCGTTCATTTCGTTTCGAAGTGTGGCAGAGGACGGTGAATTTTCCAGCATACTGACAAGGCTTTTTGAACCTACCGGCTCTCCCGTATTGATATACGCCCTTATTACCGCAGCCAAAACCGCCTGTTTTCTTGGTGTTAGTTCCGTTTTTGCTCACCCCACAAACGCATTTCTTCTCGATTAGCACTCTATCGTTTGGAGTGCTAACAAATATATTATATCCCTATTTTTCCAAAAGTCAACACTTTTTAGAAAAATAATTTGACCTTTCCTGACCTTTTACAAATAGTTCATAAACTAAAAAGGTGATACCTTCTTTGCAGGTATCACCTTTTAAGTCTATATTCTTTCGATAGAAAGTTTTCCGTTGGCATCTATATTAAGTTTTGCCTTACGGGCTGTACGGATTGCACCCTCAGTATAATCACGACCGTGATAAATTACATAATACTGACCGTCTTCCTTAATAACACTATGATGACCCGTTCCCTCTTCAACCTCATTTTTAATAAGGAGGGGTGAGAACTTTCCGTTATCGCTGTTCTTTACAAAGTTTGCCTTCGTGGGATCCTGCTCGGAAGCATCAGCCATAGCATAGTTTATATGGTATGTATCATTTTCGAAACAAGCGCCGCTGAACATAACATACTGTTTATCGCCCTCACTGAACCAGAACGGGCCCTCGAGTGTGTACCAGTCTCTGCCATCGCCAAGACGATTTGCACGGAACATTTCCTCCTTAAATGTAGGAACTAGAACCTCCTTACAGATATTTGCAGGGGTATAAGGATCAATAAGGCGGTCTACAAATATACGGGAACCTATCCATTCGGGCTCGAGGTTATCCTCTGCATACCAGATAAATATACCTGCATCGGTCTGAACAACATGGGGGTCAATAGTGAAACGATCATAGAGCATCTTGGGTTCTATGAAAGGACCAAGCGGAGAATCCGACTTTGCAACGTAAAGGCGCTGCTTGAAGTTGCGCTCTGCCTCTTCCTCTTCACAAGAAAAATAAAGATAGTACATATCCTCATACTTAAAGATACAGGGAGCCCAGTAAGCCGTTCTTCCCTCTACCTTACATACAAAGCCCTCAAAATTCCAAACGCCGTCGATACTGTCTGCCGAAAATGCCGCAGCACCCTCGCCGCCGGTGCAGTAAATATAATATTTACCGTTATCTTCAAAGATATAGGGGTCTGCCTGACCGAGTTTAGGATCTGCAAAATTAAGTTTCATAAAATTACCACCTTTAAGGTTTTTATTCTAACTGCATTATAACTTAACTTGTTGTAAATTGCAACAAAAAACCGCTCAATATGAGCGGTTTTTGTTAACTTTCCGTTTTATATTACTTTGAATACTTTTTACGGGCTACATAAGTGGTGTGGAGGTCATGGTGAGCCTTGTGGCCGCCAAAGCCATCATACCACTCGCTGTAAAGTTTCTTGACTACGGGAGACTCGTGAGACTTACGAATAGCCATTGCAGCATCCTGATCATAGAGAGCCTTTGCACGAACAGCCTTAAGATCAACAGTATCGCGAACATACTGAGGCTGAATCGGCTGACCGCCGCCGTTTACACAACCGCCGGGGCATCCCATAATCTCGATAAAGGTCCAACCATCGGGGTTTCCTGCCTTCATACGGTCCATAACAACCTTTGCAGCAGCAGCGCCCGAAGCAACAGCAACCTTAATGTCGTTGCCGTTGATGTTAACGGTAGCCTGCTTAAGACCTGCAGTACCACGAACTGCGGTGTAATCAACCTCGGTGTTGTCCTTGCCGGTAAGCCAGTCATTAGCAGTACGGAGTGCTGCCTCCATAACACCGCCGGTTGCACCGAAGATAACAGCAGCACCGGTATCCTCGCCGAGCGGAGAGTCAAACTCTTCATCCGGAAGGGCAGTGAAATTAAGACCTGCACGTTCAATCATTCTGCCAAGTTCTCTTGTAGTGATAGCAATATCAACATCCGGAACACCTGCAGCAGACTGATCATCACGGCCTATTTCAAACTTTTTAGCAGTACAGGGCATAACAGATACAGAAACTATATCCTTAGCATCAATTCCTGCCTTCTCTGCCCAGTAAGTCTTAATAACTGCACCTGCCATCTGTTGAGGAGACTTGCAGGAAGAAAGATGATCTATCATATCGGGATAGTAGAATTCGCAGAACTTAACCCAACCGGGTGAGCAGGAGGTGATCATCGGGAGAACACCGTTGTTCTTGATGCGCTGAACCAATTCATTTGCTTCTTCAACGATGGTAAGGTCAGCAGCAAAGTCGGTATCGAATACCTTATCGAATCCGAGGCTGCGCAGAGCAGCAACCATCTTACCCTCTACATTAGTGCCAACCGGCATACCAAAGCACTCGCCAAGGGTTGCGCGAATGGAGGGAGCGGTCTGAACAACAACGGTCTTGGTGGGATCTGCAAGAGCAGCCCAGATCTTATCGGTATCGTCCTTCTCGGTCAAAGCACCGGTGGGACATACAGCGGTACACTGACCGCAGGAAATACATGGAACTTGAGAAAGAGAAACATTGAAGGGCTGTCCGATAGCGGTATCAATACCACGGTCGTTAGCACCGATAACACCTACATACTGCTCATTACATACTGCTACGCAGCGACGGCAAAGTACGCACTTGTTGTTATCACGAACAAGGTGGGGTGTTGTGGTGTCAATCTCGTATTCAGGCTTGAAACCTTCGAATGCAGTCTCTTCTACACCGTAATCACGGCAAAGTTTCTGCAGTTCGCAGTTGGTAGAACGAACGCAGGAAAGGCACTTCTTTTCGTGGGTAGAAAGAATAAGTTCAAGGGTGGTCTTTCTTGCTTTCTGAACCTTTTCAGAATTTGTAAGAACCTCCATACCCTCGGTTACGGGGTAAACACAAGCGGTAACGATACGGAAACCACGACCCTCGTTTGCCTCTACAACGCATATACGGCATGCACCGATTTCATTCTTTTCCTTCATAAAGCAGAGGGTGGGGATTTCCACGCCTGCTGCACGGGCAGCCTCCAAAATGGTGGAGCCCTGCGGAACGCTTACAGCGATTCCGTTAACCTTTACATTGATCATATCCATTATTATCGGCTCCTTTCTTATATCTTGCTGATAGCCTTGAACTTACAGTTGCCCATACATACGCCGCACTTAACGCACTTATCGGCATCGATCTCGTATGAAGGCAGTTTGTGACTGGGTGCAACATAGTCGGTCTTAGTAATTGCGGATACAGGACAGTTACGTGCACAAACGCCACAGCCGATACATTTATCCTTATCAATGCTGAATGTAAGAAGATCCTTACATACGCCTGCAGGACATTTCTTATCGATAACATGTGCTTCGTACTCTTCGCGGAAGAACTTAAGTGTTGCAAGTACGGGGTTCGGTGCTGTCTGACCGAGACCGCACAAAGAGTTCTGCTTGATGTAGTTGCAGAGTTCTTCAAGTCTGTCAAGGTCTTCGATTGTTCCCTTGCCCTGTGTAATTTTTTCGAGCAATTCAAGAAGTCTTCTTGTAC
>JAZOBW010000036.1:0-2806 GCA_045596185.1 Acutalibacteraceae bacterium
AACAGAAACCGTTTCAGTTTCCAGATTTTGTGCCATACCGAAACTACCATCTTCAAATTCAAGAAGTTCATTAGCCATACATTCGCGAAGGCCGTAAACTCTGGCGATACCGTCACCCACAAGAATAACGGTACCGGTCTCGGTCATTTCAATCTTTGATTTGTAATTTTTTATTTGTTCTTTAATTACATTACTTATCTCTTCCGTTCTTGCGTTCATGTGTTCATCACTTCCTTTATCTCGTGCAAACGGTGACTTAAACTGCCGTCCAGAATCTTACCGTCTATTTCCACAGTAAGACCGCCAAGCAGCCGTGAATCAATTTTATAATCGAAATTTATACTGCACTTATATAGTGCTTCCAGTTTCTTTTCTAGTCTTTGCTTTTGCTTGTCATTTAGTTTAACAGCACTTGTAACAACGGCATTTGTAATTTTTTTCGATGCATTATATAGGGCAATAAACTCATCCGCGGCATCGAAAATGCAGTTAATTCTACCCTTCTTACATAAAAGTTGCAAAAACGAAATCACAGTCTGCGGAACACTGTCCGAAAAAGCCGACCTGATTGCTGAAAGTCTTTCGTCAACAACAACAGACGGGCAGGAAAGAAAATCGATATATTTGCCATTTTGCGAAAACACATTTTTTATGAGCGTAATAGCCGTTGCAAACTCATCGGCTTTATCTTCTTCAAGTGCAAGTGCAAAAAGCGCAGTGGCGTATTCCTTAGCGATTTCAGTCATTATCGTCACCTATTTTATCAATGAAGGAATTTATAATATCCTCATGGTCTTCAGTGTTGATTTCACGCCCAATGATCTTCTCGGTCAATACACCGGATACCTCAACAATTTCACGTTTGATATCTTCGGCAGCTTTGCGGCGTTCAAGTTCCGCTTCTTCCTGCGCCATGCGGATAATACCGTCAGCTCGGTTTTTGGCATCGGCAACGATCCCCTCGCTGCGCTGCCTTGCGCTTTCTGCAGCATTTTGAACAATAGCATCGGCCTGCATATCGGCAGTGGATACTTTTTCTTCCCAAAGTTTACGATCCTCATCTGCCCTATCAACGGCATTCTGAGCCTGAATGTACTGCTCTTCTATTTCACTTTGTCTCTGTTTGAGAATTTTTTGAACAGGTTTGAACAAAAACTTCTTAATGATAAGGAAAAGCAAAATAAGGTTTATCAGCGCAATCAGAATGTCCCAAAGATTTACGGAAATAACATCCAGATTTTGCATATCAAAGTCTCCTGTTAAGCAATAGCATTCAAAAGAATATTAACAAAGATATTGGGAGCAACAAATATTAGCAAAATAGCAATAACCAATGCATAAAGGCCGGTCGTTTCGGCAATAGCGCAACCCATCAGCATTGTGCTTGTTACCTCACCCTTACATTCGGGCTGACGACCGATTGCCTCACACGCTTTAGCAACAGCATTTCCTTCACCGATACCGGGACCTATACCCGCAATCATGGCGCAGCCTGCGCCCAAAGCACACGCTCCGAGAATAATACCAATAGCCAGTTCCAACATTTAATTTACCTCCAAATTAAGATTTTTTTAATTTTCTTTTTTGTTTTCTTGCAAAATACTCTTCCATCGGGAAACCTCCGGAAACATACATCATAGTTAGCATTGCAAAAATATATGCCTGAAGCAATCCGCTAAATACATCAAAGTATATAGACAGAACTGCCGGTATACCAATTCTGAAAAGAGGAAAATCACCAAGGATCCCCGGTAACCAACCTAAAACCAACTCTGAAAGTCCCTGAAGAGCAGTAGCAACCAGAACCGAAATTACAGTACCTGAAAGTATGTTACCGTAATGACGGAACGCCATAGAAACCGGCGTTGCAACCTCACTGATAAGATTCAAAGGGGTTAAAAAAGCAACGGGTTGAGTAAAACTTTTCAGATATGATATTGGGCCGCATTTGAATTTATAGTAGGTTATAAGCACAAATACAAGAATTGCCCAACCTGCAACAATATTCAAATCAGAAGTCGGCGGAAAAAGACCGACAAGCGATAAAAGGCTTGAAAAACCGGAAAGTGCGAGTATAGCGGCAACAAAAGCAGAAAAACCTTTGAAATATTCGCCCATATTTCCTATTACCATACCATCCACCTTGGTAACGATCCATTCAGCCAGATGTTGGCGAACACTAATATTTCGGGTCTTAAGACCGTGTGTTATAAAAAGGCATAGCCCCATTATGGTTATCATAACAAGCCACGAATTGATTTGTGCCTCTGTAATTATAAGATCCTGTATAGGCATAGGGACAGTAAAGTATATCTGTGCGCCTTTTATATCAATACCTTCGGTTGGCAGTTTTGTAAGAACTTTTAATACAATTCCTGCTAAAACCGGCAAAAGGATCATTGCAATATATATAAGATCAATAAACACAAATACCCGTTTTTTTCTTTTCAAAAAACACACCTCCCCAAAAGAATATATCGTTGACTATTTTTTATCAAACAAAGGACGAAAAGCAATAGCAATTCGTGTAAAAAAGATGGGAATAATAACAGACCATATGTTAAATATCGGCAGAACAACTCCGATAATAATTACAATAAACATCATAAGACTTCTATAAATTTGCGAAGCCTTTACGGCGGTTTTAGCAGCATCCTTATCTTTGCTGAGAGAATTTTGAACGGTTATACCCATAAATAAGAAATTAAGAATGGAAAATGTTGATGTAAGAATATTACCCAGCAAAACCGTATAATCCCATTTACCTATTATAAGAAAATCCGACTGTAATAAAGCACTGAAAATC
>JAZOBW010000037.1:0-5921 GCA_045596185.1 Acutalibacteraceae bacterium
ATAGGCATCGGCGGAAAATTTGAAGACAAAGAAAGTCCCGAACAGTGCAACACCAGAGAAGTGTTTGAAGAAACAGGTCTTACACTTCACAGTGCTGATTACAGAGGTATTGTGACCTTCGTATCGGACGAATGGGAAACCGAATATATGCATATATTTACTTCGAGTGATTTTTCGGGCAGTATACACGAATGCGACGAAGGCGAACTTGTATGGGTGAATAAGCAGGATATACCATCTCTTCCTTTATGGGAGGGCGATAAGATATTTCTTAAACTGATTGAAGATCCCTGCAGACCGTTTTTCTCTCTGCGATTAGAATACCGTGGAGATAACCTTATAAGTGCCATTCTTAACGGCAGAGAAATCACCGCTGACTAACCGAAAGGAACGATTATATGAAAATCTGTATTTACGGTGCTTCTTCCGACGAAATTGCCCGTTCCTATATCGAGAGCGGAGAAAAACTCGGTCGTTTTATAGCCGAAAGAAACCATTCTATCGTATACGGCGGCGGAGCCTCCGGTATGATGGGTGCCGTTGCGAGAGGTGTTCACGAAAAGAACGGCGAAATAATCGGTATTGCACCATCGTTTTTTAATGTTGATGGTCTTCTCTTTGAACATTGTACCGATTTTATCTACCCCGATACTATGCGCGAACGCAAAAAAATGCTTGAAGAAATGTCAGATGCTTTTATCGTAACACCCGGTGGTATCGGTACTTTTGACGAATTTTTTGAGATCTTTACACTGCGTCAACTTGGTAAACACCAAAAGCCAATTGCTATTTTTAATATTGATAACTACTTCGACGCAATGTTCGCAATGCTCAATAAGGCTGCCGAACAGCATTTTATGACAAGCGAAAACGAAAAACTCTATTTTGTATCAAACGATCCCAATGAAATACTTGATTATCTTGAGAACTACCAACCCACCCAGTCAAAAATAAGTGATTTTAAGAAGATAAAGGAATAGTTATGCAACAGATAAAGTTTGTTAAATTAAATGAAAAAGCAATAGTTCCTACATACGGTTCAAAGTGTGCCGCCGGTGCCGACCTTTACGCCCTTCTGGAAAATGAATGTGTTACCGTTGCACCAAACGAGACCCTACTTATACATACAGGAATATCACTTCAAATTCCCGACGGATACGCCGGTATGATATTTGCACGAAGCGGTATAGCAACCAAAAGAGGTCTGGCTCCGGCAAATAAGGTTGGCGTTATAGACAGCGACTACCGTGGAGAAATAATGGTTCCCATACATAACCATTCCTCTGTGCCCCAACATTTGCAAAATGGCGAACGAATGGCACAACTTGTAATTATGCCCTATATTCAGGCACAATTCACCGAAACCGATAATCTTGATAATACCGATCGCTCTTCAGGTGGATTTGGCTCTACAGGAACCAAGTAATATCAAATACATATAATTAAACCTGAATAAAAATAAAAGTCTTGCAGAAAAGAATTTCTTCTGCAAGGCTTTTTTAATGGGTGAAAATATTAAAATTTACGGAATTATATATACTTTTTTGTCTCCGTTTAAGTTAAAACAATATTTTACTTCATAAATTCATACATTGCTTTATAACACATATAAACATCAAACTTTGATGTGGTTTCAAAAGGAGCGTGCATCGAAAGTACCGGAACGCCGAGATCAACAACATCTACACCAAGGTTTGCAATATACATCGCAACGGTTCCGCCGCCACCCAGGTCTACCCTTCCTAGTTCGCCCGACTGCCATACTATTCCTGCATTATCAAGCATATTGCGTATCTGTGCAACATACTCTGCAGAAGCATCCGAGGTACCCGACTTGCCCCTGGAACCGGTATACTTTGTAACAACTACTCCATAGTTCAGGAAACTTGCATTTCTGCGCTCCATCACATCCTGAAATGTAGGATCGGTACCTGCATTCACATCTGCAGAAAGACATCTGGAATTGCGAAGTGTAACAGTGGTTTCAGCGTTTTGCATACGGGAAAGGTCGCCGATTATATGCATAAGGAAATCGGAATTGAGACCGGTATTACCGTCTGAACCTATTTCCTCCTTATCAGCAAGAATAGCCACCGCAGTCTTTTCGGGAAGTTCAACATCAAGAATCGCGGTCAGTGCAGGGTATGCACAGACGCGGTCGTCCTGACCGTAGGCACCTATGAGCGAACGGTCAAATCCTATATCACAAGACTTGTGTGCAGGAACTATCTCAAGTTCTGCCGAAAGGAAGTCCTCCTCAACAATACCGTACTTTTCGTTGAGCAATTTAAGAATATTCAGTTTTACAAGTTCACTGCCTTCGTCACTTCTGAAAGGCATACTACCAATAAGAACATTCAGTTCTTCACCCTTTATGCCCTCAGACAAGGTACGTTTGCTCTGTTCGGCGGCAAGGTGCGGAAGAAGATCGTTTACCACAAACTTAGGTTCATCGTCGCGTTCTCCGATACTTACCTCTACAACGGTTCCGTCCTTTTTAGCAAAAACACCGTGAAGTGCCAACGGCACAGTAGGCCACTGATACTTACGTATACCACCATAATAGTGGGTCTTGAAAAGGGCAAGTTCTATCTCCTCATAAAGGGGATTTGGTTTAAGATCCAGGCGGGGGGAATCGATATGAGCAGCGGTAATGTTTACACCCTGCTCTATCGGGGATTTTCCTATTACTGCAAAGGCCACCGTTTTACCGCGATTATTGAAATATACCCTATCGCCTGCAGAATATTTCCTTCCTCTTTCAAAAGGCATAAAGCCGCGCTTTTCTGCCATTTCTATTGCTGTCTTTGCGGCTTCGCGTTCGGTTTTTGCATCGTTAAGAAACTGTTTGTAGCCCTCGCAATATTCCTGCGCCTGTGTTATTGTTTGCTCGTCAGCCTTGAGCAGACCGTTTTTTCTTTGATAAAAGAGTTTATCCTTTAACTCTTTTACTGCATCCTTTTTATCAGACATTTTCATTACCTCCGAAAAGTTTAGTTAAAAGAGAATACGCCGATGAAATGTACTCGTCCGTATCCCCGTTATTATACAGAATATGACCTGCGCGTTCGATATAATACAGATCGTCCTTACCTGCACCAACACGGGTCAGCGCCTCATTTATTGTTAAACCATCACGCTCGATTATGCGTTTGATACGACTTTCTTTATCCGCAAGAACGGCAACGGTATCGTTGCAGATACTGTTGATGCCGCTCTCAAAAAGTGTGGGTGCATCAAGCAGTATCCTATCCGAATCAAGTTGCATTTCAATAAGTTCGGTTATAAAAGGAAAAAGCGTATCGTTAAGGCGCTGCGTATTGGCTTTATCGGAAAATGCAATCTTTGCCAATACCTTTCTGTTAAGCGTTTTATCAGGATTAAGAATTTCTGTACCGAATTCACGAACCAGTGCCGCAAGTCCCGCACTTTCCTTAAGTACCGCCTGTCTTGCAACTGCATCGCAGTCTACCACCTTAACACCCAATTTATGTGCTGTCGCGGCGGCGATACTTTTGCCCGAACCCGTAGGACCCGTAAGCCCGATTATAATACTCATAGTTTTATCACCTTATACGCCGAAGCACGGATAAGTCGGTTATACACCGCCAGACCCATACCCGTTTTAGAAGGGGCATGAATATATATTTCATCAACACCCATACAGTCTGCCTTACGAAGAGCCGAAAACAAATTTTTAGCAAGTGTAGCCTCATCCCTGGCGGTGCCGTAGCACAGTGTTTTAACCTTTATCCGCTGTGCATCCTCGCTAAAGCATATTGCTAATACATTTTCCTTTGAATTTACAAAATCAATATACCGTTGTGAATCGCCACATACAAGATATGCATCGGTTTTAGGAGCATAATGCTTGTACTTCATACCCGGAGATGCAACCTGTGCATCCTCTTGGGGTTCACTAAGCACTGCAGGGTCTATATACAAATCAGGAAGAATCTCCCTGAGTTGCTCAACCGTGATTCCGCCCGGACGAAGCAGTCGAGGAATATCTGTACAAAGCGACACTACCGTAGACTCAACACCGACTTCGCAATCATTTCCAATAACAACAGCATCGATTTTTCCATCCATATCACTTATTACATGCTGTGCAGTCGTAGGGCTGGGAGATCCCGAAATATTTGCCGAAGGTGCCGCAAGTGGCAGACCGCTGCAAGAAATTATGTCCCTTGCAATTTTATCGGCAGGCATTCTTACCGCCACGGTATCAAGACCTGCACTGACACATGGAGCAATCGCATCGGTGCGTTTAAGCACCATTGTAAACGGTCCCGGCCAGAATTTTTCGGCACATTTATATGCCGCATCGGGTATATCACAGGCAACCTTGCCCAACATTTCCATATCGCTGATATGAACGATAAGGGGGTTGTCCTGAGGTCGGCCCTTTGCATCAAACACCCTTTTTATAGCCGCTTCACATTTTGCCGATGCGGCAAGACCGTATACCGTTTCGGTAGGTATAGCAACTATTCCGCCGTTACCTAAAATCTCGGCGGCGGTTGATACAGCCGCATTATAATCTCCCGACAATGCATCAAGCCTTGCCGTTTTCAAATCTGTTTTATACATTGTTTTCTTCTGCCTTAAGTGCCTCTGCACGGTAGTATGTGGTAAGTGAATCGATGATCTCGTCAAGATCACCGTTCATAATATTGTCCAGTTTATAAAGGGTAAGTCCTATTCTGTGGTCGGTTACCCTTCCCTGCGGAAAATTGTAGGTTCTGATACGCTCACTGCGGTCACCTGTTCCCACCTGAGAACGGCGGTCAGATGCTATAGCCTCATCATGTTTGGCTTTTTCGGCATCGTAGAGTCGTGCTCTGAGAACCTTTAGCGCCTTATCCTTGTTTTTGAACTGGCTGCGCTCGTCCTGACACTCTACAACGGTTCCGGTAGGAATATGCGTTACACGAATAGCCGAAGATGTTTTATTGATATGCTGACCTCCGGCACCTGATGAACGGAAGGTATCTATTTTAAGGTCATTTGGATTAAGTTCAAATTCCACCTCATCGGCCTCCGGAAGGACGGCAACCGTTACGGTTGAAGTGTGGATTCTGCCCTGTGTTTCGGTATCGGGAACACGCTGAACACGGTGAACACCGCTTTCATACTTAAAACGGGAATATGCACCGGCACCCTCTATCATAAATGATACTTCCTTGCAACCGCCCAGTTCGGTTTCATTCATATTCGTAACATCAACACTGAAACGGTGTGCCTCGGCATACATAGAATACATTCTGAAGAGCGATGCCGCAAAAAGAGCCGCCTCTTCGCCTCCGGCGCCACCGCGTATCTCGATAATAACATTCTTTGAATCGTTGGGATCTTTCGGCAAAAGAAGGATCTTCAATTCCTCAGATGATGTTGCGATGCGTTTTTTTGCTTCATTTAATTCCTCTTCGGCAAGTTCCTTGAAATCCTTATCAATTCCTGCTTGTGAAAGTATCTCAAGTGCTTCTTTTTCGGCATTAACAGCCTGTTTATACTCACGGTATTTTTCAACTATGGGAAAGAGTTCGCTGTGCTCCTTCATAAGTTTTGTAAACAGTTGATTATCCGATGCGATATCGGGACGGGTAAGTTCTATTCCGATCTGCTCAAAGCGGTTTTCAACCGCGGAAAGTTTTTCAAACATTAGGTTTCTTCCTCCTGACGGATTACCCTTTTTATGCTCTTTTCTACACGCGAACGGGGAAGCATCATTTCGTGCGAGCAACCGTCACACCGAAGTTTGAAATCCATTCCCACACGGAGCACTGTAAAGGTGAAAGAGCCGCAGGGATGTTTTTTCTTCATCTGAAGTTTATCATTTATTCTGATAAAGTCGGATCGTAGCCATGTCGTTCTGTGAGCCAAGGAGTTGGCTAAGACATTTGTCTTCCTAAGACCGC
>JAZOBW010000038.1:0-10776 GCA_045596185.1 Acutalibacteraceae bacterium
CAGTCCTGCAGTGGTACGGTGGTCAAGTGCAACCGCTTTGCCGCCGCCCTTTTCTGCTGCGGCTATCAATTTCTTTTCCTTTGTACCGTTTTTGGCATTAAACTGCATACTGTCAAATCTGACAATAAAAACACAAGTATCATAAGGATTTTCAAGAAGGGCACAAAGGCGATCAAAATCGGGTTTAGAAGCGTGTTCGAAATCATAATCGATAAGTATAACACATTTTCTATCCGCCATCATGGGGAACTGATTTACTGCATCGTAAACCTCCTGCAGGTCAACATTTCCTTCAAACCGTTGAAGATTGAAAAACGGGTCGCCGGAATATGACTTATTACTGATAGCATCGCAATAATGTTTTTTTAGATACGAATCTTCGCCGAAGAGTAGATATACGGGAGAAATATTCGAAGAAGATACTTCTTTTTTTAGTGCATCTTCATTTATGACAGCCATTTTTCAAACCTCCTTTATTTTCGGTTTTTTTAATTTTAGCAAACTTTTATTTACATTACAAGTGTACATAAACAGTAATATAAGTATTATCACCAGTATCGAAAACACTGTCATAGCATAACGGGTGGATTCGGTTTCAATGAAAACTCTGGCATAAGGTATTTTGGACAACAGATTTATTACTGCATTGATAAATTCAGCACAAAGTCCCGCTATAAGAAAACATATCCTTAATAACGGTTCACCCCATCTGCCGATGCCCAAAACCAGACCTACCGCCGAAAATATCAGCGCCCAAGTAACGAAATATGTTATAAGCAGGTTGGTTAGAATCGCAATCACCGAAACAGAGCCGAAGTTCCATATCAAAACGGGCATTACCATAATTGTTGCCAATACGGTAGTGAAAACTGACTTTATAATGGGTGCAAAAATTTTTGCTGTTTTACCAAATCGTTTTATTGCTGCACCATAATAAAACGGTGCCGGAACAATTACGGCAAAGGTGGACAGAACTGAAAGTTGAAATGCCGGACTGAAAACAGCAAACGGTGAAATAAACATAAGAATATATACCGCTGCACCTAGACTGTTAAGCGAATCATTTTCTCTTTTACAAAGTCCGGCTGCGGCACATATTACAAATGTGAATCCTGCACGCAGAATGGAAATTGAAAAACCGCAGACGGAACATATAAATGCAACCGCTATGACCGATAAAGCAAAACGCAGATAGCGATTATAGAAAAGCCGGTCAAGAATACTGAAAAGACTTCCGAGAAGAATAGCCAGATGCATACCAGAAACAACCATAACATGGTCCACGCCGGTAGTGGTGATATTATCTCTGAAATCATCGGTAAAGCCCAACTTATCACCGGTTAAAACAGCATTAAGTGTGGCTGCAATATCCGGAGAAAAATATCTGTAAAAAGTTTCGGTAACATACTCTTTCGTTTTTCCGGTGAAGGCGAGAAAACGATTTGTACCATTTAATCTGTATTTTTCTTTGAGCACGGCCTTTCCGTAAATGCCGTCAGAATAATACGATTTACTGTATGGTCTTGAAATTGCCGAAATTTTAACTTCGGCTGTTATTCTGTCCCCCACATTAAAAGAGGCATTTTCATAACTGACAATCGACATCTTTACGCCGGCGGGCAACACGCCTTCGGTGCATATTGCAACCGTGCTGCTACTGCTCTCACCGTAATAATCGGGACTTTGGACAATGGTGAAAGAAGATTCAACAGTTTGTCCATTAAAGGTGTTTATACGGTCTATACTATTATAGACCGTAAGCGTTCTAACAGCAAACAGCAGCATCAACAGTGCTACCAAAATATAACTTATTTTTGTTTTGAAAATAATTAAAACGGTTATAGATAATACAAAGATAATCGCCAACGCCAACATCAGCGGGCGTATATAAAAGGCTATAACCGAAGTTGCAACACCGAGCAGTGCCACGGCCAGCATAGGTCTTTTCATTATACTGCCTCTATGTAATTAAAATGATATTATATTAAGATGTTCCAATAAAATTTTTGTGCCGATAAGTATTAGGATAACCCCGCCCGCTATTTCGGCCTTTTGTTTATACATTACGCCGAAAAAATGACCAACCGCAACACCTATTGCCGAAAGAACGAATGTGGTTACACCGATTACCGCTACAGCAAAACCTATTTTAACATTCAAAAATGCAAATGTAAAACCTACTGCAAATGCATCAATGCTTGTTGCAACAGCCAGTACCAGAAGTTCCTTTACATCAAGGGTTTCTTTTGTATTTTCTTCCTCTTTATCGAATGCCTCATAAATCATCTTACCGCCTATAAATGCCAATAAAACAAATGCTATCCAGTGATCTATTTTCTTTATATTTTCACTGAACTGACATCCTAAAAGCCAACCTATAAAAGGCATCAACGCCTGAAAGCCACCAAAGAAAAGTGCAATCAGCGCAGTATGTTGATAATTCAATTTTTTCATCTTAAGTCCGCGGCATATAGCCACGGCAAAGGCATCCATAGAAAGTCCGATGCCGGTCAAAAGCAATACCCAAAAACTCATTCCGATTTTCCTTTAAGTTCCCAAGCCTTTATTGATTTCAACTCGGTAAAAATTTCTTTATAACTATTGTGTCGGGTTGGTTCTATATATCCCGAATTTACCGCCTCTATAACACCGCAACCCTTTTCGCAGGTGTGAGTACAGCCCGTAAAGCGGCAGGTGTCCTTATAACCCTCAAACTCGGGGAAACAATCAGCAAGGCGGTCTCTGAATTCAAGAACATCCCTTGCAACCTGCAAAGAAGAAAAACCCGGTGTATCCGCAACAAATCCGCTCTCGTGAGCAAATAGTTCGGTATGACGGGTGGTGTGTTTTCCTCTGCCCAGTTTTTCGCTTATCTCGTTTGTTTTGAGGTCTAACTCGGGAAAAAGTGTATTAAGTATACTGGATTTTCCAACACCCGAATTGCCCGAAAATGCGGATATACATCCGCAAAGTTCATTTTTTATCCTATCTATACCCTCACCCGTAACAGCAGATGTGACAATAGATTTGAATCCTGCCGCAGCGTATATACGCTGCCATTCGGTAAAATCGCCCATATCACACTTATTGAATACTATTACCGGCTCTATTCCATTGAACACAGCAAGAGCAGTCATTCTGTCTATTATAAGAGCATCTGGAGACGGCCTTATAAATGAAGATATGATAAATAGTTTATCGATATTCGCAATAGTTGGACGGTCAAGTAGGTTGCGACGAGGCTCTATAGATTCCACCACACCGCGTTCAGAATCGGTTAGTGTGATATTCACCCTGTCACCGACAACGGGGGAAACTCCCGCATTACGGAAGTTTCCCCTCGCCTTACATTCATAAACTTCGGTGCCGCAAACTACATAGTAAAAGCCTGAAATTGCTTTAGTTATAACACCATTCATATTCTTATTATGTGGTCTCCTGATTTTCGTTGTTACCTTCGCCTTCGGGAGTTTCATTCTCTACATACTTAGGATATGCATACTTCTTTATAACTTCCTTCTTGCCCTTTGATGTATCAACCGACAAGCGCAGATAATCATCATAATCCGAACCGAGTTTTACCTCTACAGTAATATCCTCTTTTGTGGCAGTAAGGTCTTCAAAAGTGTAAGTGTATCCAAGACCTGAGAAATCTAGTTTTGCACTTTCTTTATAAAGTTTATTATCTATCCAAAGAGATACGGTAGCATTATTCTTTACATAATCATCGGGAAGGTCTATTGTAAGATCAAACTCATAATTTACAACACCGGTGCTTACGTAAATAACAATCTCGGTTCCCTCAGCAACCTGTGCAGATGTGTTTGCATCGGGTGTCTGTGAAATTACATATCCCTTGGGATATGTCTTATCTTCGGGAGTAAGGTCGCGGCTTTCAACCTTACATACAAGACCCTTCTTTGTTATATCCGACTTTGCCTTTTCTTCAGTAAGACCGACAACATTAGGCACATCAACCATTTTAGTTGCCTTACCGGTGCTTACATATACAGTGATTTCAGAGCCCTCCGAAACTACGGTGGTACGGACTGGTTCGGTCTTGATAACAAGTCCTGCCTCTACCTCGTCATCGGCAATTTCTACAATAACGGTCTTGAACTTTTTAGCCTTCAGTTCTGAAACGGCGTAAGATTCGGTCTTTCCGTATACATCCGGAACCTTGACATGGGACTGACCCATACTTACATAAAGGGTGATTTCTGCGCCTTTTTTAAGTTTCTTTTTAGCGGGTTGAGACTGGTCGTAAATATAACCGAACTCATACTCGTCTTCGTGGTCCCATTCTTCCTTGAATTTGAATTCGTATTCATCGGTATACTGCTCGTTTGCCTTTACCTCTTCAAGGGTCTTACCGATAAATTCGGGACACTCTATTTCGCCGCCGGTTGCACCCAGCAGACCGCTGACAAACCTTACACCAAAGAAAATAAGAACGATAAGAAGTGCCGCCGCTATACCGCCCAAAATGGGTATCATATGGCTTTTATCCTTAGTTTCCTCTTCAGGTTCATCCTCTTCGGAAACTGCTGAAGCAGGTGTTGCCGACACCACAGAACCGCCCACAAACTTTGTGGGAGAATCATCTACAAAATAACTGTATTCAAATGTGGCGGTGGGATCCTTTTTGAACTGTTCAAGATCACAGAGCATCTCGGCAGCCGACTGATAACGACGATCGGCATTCTTCTGCATAGCGTGCATTGTTATCTGCTCAACACCGAGCGGAATAGAACCGTTTATTTCGGTAGGCAGTTTAGGGTCGCGCTGAAGTTGCATAATAGCAACCGAAACTGCGCTTTCTGCCTGAAAAGGCAACTGACCTGTAAGCATTTCGTAAAGCATAACACCTACGGAATAGATGTCCGCCTTTTCGTCGGTCTTTTCGCCCCTTGCCTGTTCAGGGCTTATATAGTGAACGGAACCTATAGCCTTATCGGTTATGGTGCGCTGCTCACTTCTTGCAAAACGGGCGATGCCGAAATCGGTTACCTTGATGGTGCCATCGGCAAGAACCATAATATTCTGCGGCTTGATATCGCGGTGTACTATGCCCTTATCGTGTGCGTGTTGTAGGCCCTTCAAAATCTGGAGGGTAAAGTATACCGCATCCTTCCAGCGCAGACTTCCCTGACGCTCTATATATTCCTTCAGGGTTATACCGTCGATATATTCCATTACGATATACTGTATCAGGTCACCAAAACTGACATCGTGAACTTTTACGATATTCGGGTGCGAAAGCACGGCGATAGCCTTGGATTCATTTTTGAAACGACGAACAAACTCTTCGTTTGAAACAAACTCTTCCTTAAGGATTTTAATTGCAACAATGCGATCTTCCACATTATCACGGGCCTTGTATACAACCGCCATTCCTCCTACACCAAGGATTTCTTGAATTTCATAGCGTCCGTCAAGGCGCTTTCCGACAAATTTATCCATAAAGCACATTCCTTTCTGTTAGACCGTAACAGTGACAACGGTGATATTATCGCCGCCGCCGTTTTCGTTTGCCGAATCCGTAAGTATATCGACAACATCGTTTATATCATTGCTTTTGAAAACTGAAATTATCTGTTTATCAGGGACGAAATTGGAAAGTCCGTCACTGCAAAGCATCAGTGTTTCACCTGTTTTTAGAATAGTTTCATACAAATCGGGAATAACATTTTCCTCTACACCGAGTGCCCTTGTAATAACATTCTTTCTAGGATGTACCATTGCCTCTTCGGGAGTGAGTTTTCCGCTTTCCACCAAGGACTGTACCATTGAATGGTCGCGTGTGATCTGCGTAAGCGTGTTATTACTTATAAGATATGCACGGCTATCGCCCACATGACAGATAACGGTAAATTCTGCCTGTACAAGTGCTGCAACAACCGTAGTTCCCATACCCGAAAGTTCAGGATTTGACTGTGCGGCATCGTATACCTCGATATTAGCCGAGGTTACTGCCCTTTTCAGCATTTGCGAAACATCTGAAGAATCCATTGAATCAAGGTATGACCTTTTTACATACTCTGTGATTGCTTTTACCGCCATATCACTTGCTATGTTTCCGGCATTTGCACCACCCATTCCGTCACATACTACGGCAAGGGCTACGCCTTTTGATATTTCGCCCGAAAAACAGGCATCTTGATTGGATCTGCGTGTTTTTCCTATGTCTATTCTACTGTAGATTTGCAAGGTCAACCCTCCTTTGCCTTGTTTCTGAGTTGTCCGCACGAAGCATCAATATCGGCACCGAGCGTTCTACGGACGGTTGCTGTCAATCCCCGTTTTTCCAAAGCGTCGCGAAAATGCATTATGCGCTTTCGGTCAGGCTTTTTGAAACTGTTTTCCTTAACGGGATTGGCAGGAATAAGATTTATATGACACATTATACCTTTGAGTATACGTGCTAACTCATCGGCACAAGAATCATCGTCGTTGACACCCTCGATAAGGGCGTATTCGAAAGAAATTCTTCTGGTGGTTACCTTTTGATATTCACGACATGCATCAAGTAACGCCACAATATTCCATTTTCTGTTTACCGGCATCATTTCACTACGTATGCTGTCTATCGGGGCGTGAAGCGAAACCGATAGGGTTATCGGCATATTAAGATGGGCTAGTTTTTTTATTCCAGAAACAACACCCGATGTTGAAAGAGATATATGGCGAAGACCGATATTAAGACCCTTCTCATCACTGACAAGTTCTAAAAATCTTGCGGAATTTTCAAAGTTATCCAGCGGTTCGCCCATACCCATCATTACGATATTTGAAATACGGATACCGTTATCCTTTTGAGCGGTGGTTATCTGCGCCAACATTTCAGAAGCGGTAAGGCTTCGCACAAGACCGTTTAGTCCCGAAGCACAAAACGCACAACCCATACGGCATCCAACCTGTGTAGAAATACACAGTGTATATCCGTGCTCGTATTTCATCAGCACCGATTCAATATATTCACCGTCATACAGTTTATATACATACTTGACCGTTTCGTCGATTTTTGAAGCATAACGCCTTTCAATCAGTGCAACGGCAATATAACATTCTTTAGCCAGACACTCACGAAGTTTTTGCGGAACATTGGTCATTTCATCGAAAGACTCAACACCCGATTGCAACCATTTGAATATCTGTGCGGCGCGGAATTTAGGTTCGCCCATACCGATAAGCAAATTTTCAAGTTCCTGAATGTTCATCGACCGTATATCCAGTCTGTCGGTAATATCAATCACCCACTTTTAGGATAAGAGCACAATAAAAACCATCGGTGCCGTCAATATGCGGCATATAGGTATGCTGATATTGTAACTCATAACCTGTATTTTTGTCAAGAAAAGCCTTGACGGTGCCCTCGTTTTCAGCACGGCGCACAGTGCAGGTGCTATAGAGCAATCTGCCGCCCTTTTTCAGATATGATGCGGCATTTGTAAGTATCTTAAGTTGGATAGATTCAAGTTCACCGAAATCTTCGGTATCTTTATATTTTATCTCGGGTTTGCGGCGTATAACGCCCAGTCCCGAACATGGAACATCGCAAAGTATCGCATCAAAACTTCCCATATCGGAAGAAACCGTTGCATCTGATACAACCGTCCTTATGCAAGAAAGGCCCAATCTTTTGGCACCTTTGCGCACAAGTTGTACCCTTTTTTCATACAAATCTGCAGCAACAAGTTCACCGGTGTTTTCCATAAGTTGTGCCATAGTAAATGTTTTACCACCCGGTGCGGCGCACATATCCAGAACCCTTTCCCCCGCTTTTGGACACAGGATTTCCGCCGTTTGTTGGCAGGCGTAGTCCTGAACATGAAAAAGACCGTTTTTATAGCATCTGCTGTTCTTTACATCTATTGCACCTTCAACCTTTACTGTGCTGTTTTCCAAAACACAGGCGGTTATTCCTTCTTGCGCAAGTTCTTCAACAAGTTGTTTCGATGTGATTTTAAGTACATTGGTGCGCAGTATTACCGGCGGCGCTGTAAGTGCACAGCAAAGAAGTTGCTTTGCTGTATCAACACCATAGTCATCCATAAACTCCCTTACTATCCATTCGGGGCAGGAATATCTTATACTAAGTGATGTGATACTGTCATCGTCAGGCAGTTCAACGGGATTTCGCAATGAATTTCTCAATACCCCGTTAACAAATGCAGCATTGTATTTTTCCTTTGATGATTTTATCATCTTTACCGCTTCATTCACTGCAGCACTTGGCGGTATCTTATCCATATACAGTATCTGATAAAAGGATATCCTGAGCACCTGAAGTGTGTATGTCGAAATTTTATTGACAGGGGTCTTAACATAGCGTGAAATTACATAATCGATGGTTATTTTTCTGTCCAGCACTCCGTAAAACAGAGCCGTTGCAAATGATTTATCGGCCGGTGTGACATCGGCATCAGAAAGTATTTCTGAAAGTGCTATATTCGAGTATGCGCCATTTACATCAACGCTCATAAGTGCCTTTACGGCAAGTTTTCTTGCATTTGCCATATCAGTCTACCCTAGTGCCGTTTTCAATCTTATGACCTCTCAACCAGTTTTCGGCTGTCATAACCTTGGAACCTTCGGGCTGTATTTCGATAAGGCGAACCGACTCGCCGCCACCGCAGGCAATAATCGCCTGCGAACCGTTGCCGATAAAGGTTCCGCACTCGGCAGAGGTATTTTTATCCTTAACACAAGAAAGCACCTTTATGCGTTTTGAATCAAGGAAGAAAAATGCACAGGGCCACGAATTATATCCCCTGACCGCACAGCATATTTCATCGGCGGTTTTGGAAAAATCTATTCTGGCCATATCCTTTTTAAGAATAGGTGCATAGGTAACACCCTCTTCAGGCTGTTTTTTCGGGGTTATATCGCCCTTCTCAAGTGCCGCGAGGGTTTTAATCATCAATTCGGCCGATAATACCGAAAGTCGCTCAAAAAGTTGCTCGGCGGTTTCGGTATCGCCAATATCGGTAACGGCGGTCATAAGTATATCGCCCGTATCCATTCCCTCGTCCATAAGCATTGTAGTAACACCCGTCTGCTTATCACCGCAGACTATTGCCCACTGTATCGGTGAAGCACCGCGGTGACGCGGAAGCAACGATGCGTGTCCGTTTACACAGCCGTATTTCGGAAGTGTAAGTATCTCTTTAGGCAGTATCTTTCCATATGCCACAACAACGATAACATCGGGATTTAATTCATTGAGTATACCAAGCATCTCGCCGTCACGGGCATTTTTAGGCTGATATACCGGGATATTGTGTTCAACCGCACACTGTTTAACCGGCGGCGGTGTAAGTATCTGTTTTCTGCCCACCGGTTTATCGGGTTGAGCAAACACCGCAACAACCTCGTGTTCGGACTGTATCAGCATTTCAAGGGTTTTTACCGAATAGTCGGGAGTTCCCATAAAGGCTATGCGCATAGCGTTTCTCCTATCTTTTTTTGGCACGGTCAATAAACATAATACCGTCCAGATGGTCGATTTCGTGACAGAAAGCACGTGCTTTAAGGCCTTCCGCCTTTACGGTAAAGGTCTTTCCGTATCTGTCCTGTGCCCGTACCGTGACCTTCATAGGACGGCTTACAACCTCACAGCGTTCAGGAATAGAAAGACAACCTTCGTTGCCGGTTTGTTCGCCACTTTTCTTTTCTATCACGGGATTGATAAGTTCAATAAGTCCGTCACCTGTATCTACAACACAGTAACGGCGTAAAATACCAACCTGCGGTGCCGCAAGACCTACACCATCGGCAGCGTACATAGTTTCTGCCATATCATCAAGTATCTGATGGAGGCGATCATCGAATGTTAACTGGCTTCTGCAGACCTTTCTGAGAATATCGTCCCCAATTTTTACTATATTTCTTATTGCCATAAAACAAACCTCTTTAGGTAGCCAAAGCCTTCAAACACGAACCGACATTAAAGGACGGCTTTTCGGCGGCTTTTGACTTATCTTATATTACCGTTTCAGGATTTATATCAACCGCAACCGCAACATTCCGAGATGTTTTTATTGCGGTTGCAAACCGCAGCATATCCCTGAAACGCCTATTGGCGCGGCACTTTATTATCATACGAAAACGGTATTTGTTATTCACCTTGGGAATACCTGCGGCACAGGGTCCAAGAATAATCAATTTTACATCGCTATATTCGTTTTCAACCGCTGTCTTGATATTATCGAATATATCACGAATAGCATCGGTTGCAGCGGTTCGGTCCTCTGATTGGGAAGACACCATACAAATATCGCAATAGGGCGGAAATGTCATCAGTTTACGTGTGAGTATCTCCTCGTTATAGAAACTGTCGTAATCCTGTTTGCAGGAAAGCGATATAACGGAAGCGGCGGGATCGGTGGTCTGAATTATCGCCCTGCCGCCGTTACCTGCTCTGCCTGCCCTTCCGACAACCTGAGTAAGCAGTGCAAATGTGCGTTCAAAACCACGGTAATCGTCACTGTACATAGCGTGATCTGCGCCAAGAACACCAACGAGTGTAACATTGGGAAAATCAAGTCCCTTTGCAACCATCTGTGTACCGAGCATTATATCATATTCGCCCTTCGAAAAGGCGGTAAGATATGTTGAATATGAATCGCGCGTCATCGTGCTGTCGGCATCAAGCCGCAGTATTCTTGCCTCAGGATATAATTTTTTTAGTTCCTCTTCTACCTTTTGGGTACCAAGTCCCATAAAATGAAGACGCTGTGCTCCACATTCTGGACAAACCTTTTCAGCCGACTG
>JAZOBW010000039.1:0-4319 GCA_045596185.1 Acutalibacteraceae bacterium
GTTTCCATCACCGCAGGCGATGCTGTGACCGAAGCGGTTGCTGTTCAGGGAACTTTAATTTTCGACAGCAACATACTTTCTTTCAAAGATTCAACCGCCACATCGAATGTTTCGGGCGGAAGCATCAGTTTTAGCGCTACATCTACTTCCGGCTCTAAAACACTTTCGTCTACCTTTAACTTTACGGCTGTTTCTGCAGGAACCTGCGGTGTATCATTAAGTGGTGCTACTTGTTCGGATGGCGCTAATATGTGTGATGTTAGCGGTGCATCGGTAAATATAAAGGTTTCTGCCCCTGAAACCGCATCGAGCACACCTTCCGATACTACTTCAAGCGAAACGCCCGCTGCACCTACTGTGAACGCAAATCTTTCGTCACTGCGTGTAAGCGGCGCAACCCTTTCTCCCAGATTTGCAGTGGGTAGAACCTCCTATACAGCAACCGTTGCATATAGCGTTGAAAAGGTCACTATTTCTGCAACACCTGCCGATAGTAAGGCTAAGGTTAGCGGTGTCGGCAGTGTTGATCTTGAGGTAGGTAACAACAAAAAGAGTATAACTGTAACTGCCACTGACGGTTCCACCAAGACATATACAATAACTATCAAGCGGCTTTCTGAAGAGGAAACCGCCAATCAGGAAAGCCCCGACGAGGAGCCTACAAATCCGCTGGAAGTTACTATTGGAGAAAGTGTTCACAACATAGTTCAGGATATTTCTGCATTGGTTATTCCGGAAGGCTATACTATTGCCACCGAAACAATCGCAGAGGGAACAGATATAAATGTTCTCAAGGATGCCGGAGAAAAGTATACACTTTATTATATTACGGATGCAAGTGGTGCAAATACTGCTCTTTACACTAAAAATGAATCGGGAGAATATGAACCGCTTTCATATATTTTTGTGGGCAGCAAATTATATATATTTGAAGAAATAGGAAAAAATCTCACTGCACCTGAAGGTTGGTTCGCAACCGAGTATGCCGCCGTAACCGGACCGGTCAAGGCATATCAGTCTCAGGATACAGCACTTGCAGATTTCTATTGGTTCTATGCTTACAATGGTGAAGAAAGCGGATATTACTGCTACGATGCACTCGAGGGTGTTATGCAACGTGCCCCTTCATTCAAACTTGTGAAGTCAGAAAATGCCAGTGCACAAGTAGAGGATAAAAAGGGTAATATCCTTGATAAGTTTTTCGCTATGACTCTTTACGGCAAGGTAATAATCGGTCTGATTGTACTTGCAGTAATATGTATAATTGTACTTATAGTCTTGCTTATTGTTAAAATAAGAATGAATGCTGTTGCGAATGCTTCATCTCTCTTCGATGCAGACGATAATGATTTTGATGTAGTGGGTAGCGAAGATCCGGTTCTTTCCTCATTTGCTAATAATATTGTAAATGAAGAAGATGAAGATACCGATGTAGGTGTAAATGAAATAGATTTCGAAGATTTCGATGACGATTTTTAATCGGTAAATGGCATAAATAAAAAACTCCGCTTGAAGCAAAACTTCAAGCGGAGTTTTTTTGTTTACAGAAAAATTTTATCAGATTGCTTCTTCCTCGTCGGCAACAACCGGTTCAGAAACTTCAGCAACATCTTCTACTATCTCTTCGGTAGGATTGATTTCGGTGCACTTCATACCTGTACCTGCAGGAATAAGTTTACCGATGATAACATTTTCTTTAAGACCGAACAACGGGTCAACCTTACCCTTGATTGCAGCCTCGGTGAGAACTCGGGTGGTCTCCTGGAACGAAGCGGCAGATAGGAAGGATTCGGTTGCGAGAGATGCCTTGGTGATACCGAGAAGTGTAGGCCTGTATACTGCCAACGAAAGTCCCTCTTCACCTGCATCAATGCGCTGTTGAACACGCGCATTTGCCTCGGCAATTTCCTTATATTCGTAACTTACATTCTGAAGAAGTTCGGTGGAACCTGCATCAACAATGCGAAGTTTTCTCATCATCTGACGGATGATAACTTCGATGTGCTTATCGTTGATATCAACACCCTGAGTGCGGTATGCATTCTGGATTTCAGCAATAATATATTCCTGAACAGCCTCGGCACCTTGTGCTTCAAGGATATCCTGCGGATATTTAGCGCCCGGAATCAGAAGATCACCTGCGTTTACATAGTCGCCCTCGTTAACAAGGGTTCGTACACCGTAGGGGATGACGATCTTTTCTTCTTCCATAGTTTCTTCATTGTTGATGATAATAACATTGCTTCTCTTCTCCTCGGAAATGCGAACACGACCGGGGATTTTAGCAATAAGACCGCAATGTCTGGGTCTACGTGCTTCGAAGAGTTCTTCAACACGGGGAAGACCCTGAGTAATATCTTCGGTAGATGCGATACCACCGGTATGGAAGGTACGCATTGTTAACTGTGTACCGGGTTCACCGATGGACTGTGCAGCAACGATACCTACCGCTTCACCAATGGTAACGGGTTTGTTTGTGGCAAGGTTTACACCGTAGCACTTCTGACATACACCGTGGTGGCTGTGGCAGTTAAGGATCGAGCGGATTTCGATACGTTCAATACCGGCATCAACAATGCGTTTTGCATCTTCTTTGGTAAGGAGATGCTCATTATCGCAGATAACCTCACCGGTTTCGGGAGAAACGGCGGGGTGAAGCAGATATCTGCCGATAGTCTTTCTTCAAGTGTTTCAAGAATGTGATTGCCGTCCTTGATATCGAATACCATAAGACCGCTTTCGGTGCCGCAGTCCTCCTCACGAATGATAACATCCTGAGAAACATCAACGAGACGACGGGTAAGGTAACCCGAGTCAGCGGTACGCAGAGCGGTATCGGCAAGACCTTTACGTGCACCACGGGAGGAGATGAAGTATTCGAGAACATTCAGTCCTTCACGGTAGTTGGCACGAATCGGAACTTCGATAACCTTACCGGCGGTATTGGCGATAAGACCACGCATACCTGCCAACTGTCTGATCTGGCTCATAGAACCACGAGCGCCGGAATCAGCCATCATAAAGATGGGGTTAAACTCATCAAGGTTGCCCTTAAGTGCATCGGCAACATCTTCGGTAGCCTGATTCCATACCTCGATAACATGGCGGCTACGTTCGTCATCGCTTATAAGACCGCGCTGATAGTTGCGGTTGATATTATCAATCTGCTTTTCTGCATTAGAAAGGATTTCCTTCTTTGCGGGCGGAATAACAGCATCGATAACCGCAACGGTAATTGCACCCTTGGTAGAGAACTTAAATCCGGTAGCCTTAACATTGTCAAGAACAATTGAGGACTCGCTTGTGCCATGAATATCGATACAACGGTCAATAATCTTACCGAGTTGTTTTTTGCCTACCTTGTTCTGAATGATATCATCGTTGCTTTCGATAACCTTTTTGGAGGGATCCTTAAGGCTGAAACACCATTCAAGATCAAGAAGGTGAGCAGGGTCGTTACGGTTAACAAAACCGAGATCCTGCGGAATGGATTCATTGAAGATGATAAAACCAACGGTGCACCATACAAGAGCGCTGTTGCCGTTATCGTCGGTCATACGAACACGGATAGGTGCGTGTAGACCGATAAGGCCGTCATTATAGGCCATAATAGCCTCGTTCTTGTCGCGGAATACCTTGTTTGTACCAACCTCATCTGTCTTTACAAGGGTGAGGTAGTAGGAACCGAGAACCATATCCTGAGTAGGAACGGCAACGGGCTTGCCATCGGAAGGCTTAAGCAGGTTGTTGGCAGCAAGCATAAGGAAACGGGCCTCTGCCTGAGCTTCTGCTGAAAGCGGTACATGAACAGCCATCTGGTCGCCGTCGAAGTCAGCGTTGTAGGCGGTACATACCAGCGGATGGAGTTTAAGTGCTTTACCTTCAACAAGTACCGGTTCAAATGCCTGAATACCAAGACGGTGAAGGGTAGGTGCACGGTTAAGAAGAACGGGGTGCTCCTTAATAACCATTTCAAGGGCGTCCCAGATTTCGGTGGAAGCGCGTTCGACCATCTTTCGTGCAGACTTGATGTTGGTAACAGCCTTGGTTTCAACAAGACGCTTCATAACGAAGGGCTTGAATAGTTCAAGAGCCATTTCTTTAGGAAGACCGCATTGATACATTTTAAGTTCAGGACCTACAACGATAACCGAACGACCGGAATAGTCAACACGTTTACCGAGAAGGTTCTGACGGAAACGACCCTGCTTACCCTTAAGCATATCAGAAAGGGATTTAAGAGCACGGTTGTTAGGTCCTGTAACGGGTTTGCCGCGACGACCGTTATCAATCAGAGCATCGACTGCTTCTTGAAGCAT
>JAZOBW010000040.1:0-2683 GCA_045596185.1 Acutalibacteraceae bacterium
CACCCGAAGAACTAATAGGTATTATAGAGCACTTCAACAAATGAATTCCGCATATAAAAAGACTCGCCTGTCCTGCTATATTGCCTATGTAGTACAGGCGGTTATAAATAATTTTCTGCCCATTCTTTTTATAATATTTCATCGCGAATACGGTCTGTCATACGAAAAGATAGGAAGAATTATTTTTATCAATTTTTTCGTGCAGTTTATTGCTGATATCATTACTCCTTTAATTGTGAAAAAGATCGGCTATAAGGGCAGTGCTGTTTTGTGTCAGGGTCTGGCAGCAGTGGGACTTTTGATGCTAAGTATCTTCACTGTAACATTCAGTAATGTGTATTCGGCAATAATTGCCGCCGTTGTGGTCTATGCCTTTGGAAGTGGTGTTATTGAGGTTATTATCAGCCCTATGATAGAACTTCTCCCAACCGAGCGCAAGGCGGCAAATATGGCGTTTTTACATTCCTTCTACTGCTGGGGTCAGGTTATAACCGTTTTGGGAACTACTGTAATGGTTTTGGCTTTTGGCAAGATGTGGCAGATAATACCTGCTATATGGGCGATTATTCCGCTGTGTAATACTTTTTTCTTTATGAAGGTACCGATAATCGAACCCGAAGAATCGGAAAAGGTGTCACTTAAAAGGAGTGATATTTTCACTCGCGAATTTTTTTGCTTTGCAGTATTTATGGTCTGCGCAGGTGCCAGCGAAATTGCAATGAGCGAATGGGCATCGGTATTCGCACAGCAGGGACTTGGAGTGAATAAAATCGTCGGCGATTTGCTCGGCCCGTGCGCATTTGCAATATTTATGGGTACCGGTAGGGTAGTGTTTGGTGTATTTTCGGGTAAATATTCTCAAAGAACCGCACTTATTATCAATAATATTCTGTGCTGCGCCTGTTATGTATGCGTGGCGCTGTGCAAAATTCCGATTTTGTCGCTTTTGGCTTGCGCTTTTTGCGGATTTACTGTCAGCCTGTCATGGCCTGGCACATATTCTATGGCGGCGGCAAGATTTCCTAAAGGCTCAACGGTTATGTTCAGTATTTTCGCTCTCTGTGGCGATCTGGGTTGTTCCACCGGACCGTGGCTCTTGGGCGCTGTTGCAGATAAGGCAGGTCTGAACTTCGGATTTCTTATATCTGCGGTGTTCCCGATAATTATGGTTATAGCCGCATTTATTTTACCAAAGAAAAAGGCCTTAAATTAAAAATTGTTGAAATTTGTATTGTTATGGGTTACAATAGCAATCAGAAAGAGGTGTCTGTATGAAAAGAATTGATTATATTTCGTGGGACGAATATTTTATGGGCATAGCAATGCTTTCTGCAAAGCGCAGCAAGGACCCTTCAACCCAGGTCGGCGCGTGTATTGTCGATTCCGATCGTAAGATACTTTCGGTCGGCTATAACGGTATGCCCCGTTGCTGTAATGACGATGAATACCCTTGGGGCAGACAAGAGGGATTGGATTCAAAATATCTGTATGTCTGCCATGCAGAACTTAATGCAATTCTGAACTCTCATTACGGAACTGTTAGAGGTGCTACAGTATATGTAACACTCTTTCCGTGTAATGAATGTGCCAAAGCAATCATACAATCCGGAATAAAAAGAATCGTTTATTATGATGATAAGTATGCCGATACCGATGGTGTAAAGGCATCAAAGCGTATGTTTGACAGCGCCGGCGTTGAATACTGTCGATACACAAACTCCGATAGGGAAATCACCATAAAATTATAAAGAAAAATCTAAAAAAATCGATATTTTTTTCAAAATAATCCTTGACTTTAGCGACTTGTTATAATATAATGTACAAGTCGCCAATATGCTGCTATGGCTCAGATGGTAGAGCGCGTCCTTGGTAAGGACGAGGTCACCGGTTCAATTCCGGTTAGCAGCTCCAAAAAGAAAGGCACGATGGAAATCGTGCCTTTCTTTTTGTGTTTGTGTCCGTAAGGACACAACATCTTTTTGCGTTGAAAACGCAAACATCATTTATCCGAAGGATAACATCATTCCGCTTTTTCGGACACAAAACGAGGTTGCGCTTTGCGCAAACGATGTGATGCTTTGCATCAATGATGTTCTCCTACGGAGAAACGATGTTACGGCTAACGCCGTAAACACTTGGTCTTCGCCAAGGATGTTGCACTTCGTGCAAATGTATGGTATAATCTACATAGCAAGAGAGGTGATAGCAATGAAAGAGGATAAACTTTCGGACTTATCTATGCAATTATCTGTTGATGTTTTGAAACTTATAAAAGAGTTAAAGGCAAAACACGAAACTATAATTTCAAATCAGATAGGAAGAAGTGCTACAAGCGTTTGTGCTAATATTGCGGAAAGTAAGTACGGACACAGCAGAGCTGATTTTATTGCTAAACTTGAAATAGCATTAAAAGAAGCCAATGAGACAGGAAAATGGCTTGAGATGCTTTTAAAATCTGAGTATATTGATGAAGCAACTTATAAGTCTATTGATAAAACTTGTTCAACAATCCGAATATTGTTGATTGCTTCTATAAAAACAGCTAAAAGTAAATTGAACAAGTAGACTTCGGATTGATTACATACCGTCTGCGACGGATTACATACAATGCTTCGCATTGATTGTGTGCCCTGTGAACAAGATGTTTTAGGGTCCCCGCACCCGATTGTAATTACAGATTATG
>JAZOBW010000041.1:0-5323 GCA_045596185.1 Acutalibacteraceae bacterium
GACTTGCATTGATCTTTTCAAAGAAATAGATAGACATACGGAGATTTACATCACCAACGCCTTCAATTGTAAGTCCTACAGAATTCTCGCCCGGATCAAAAACACCGTCTTTACCGGTGCAATCGTCCTTGAACTTAAGGAGGCAGTTGCCGTTTTCAAGTGCATAAACATCCTTTGTTTTACCTGTGTAAATAAGTTTCTTTTCCATTGTTTGTTTGCTCCTTTATTTAGAATAAAATTATGAACTTATTATAATTTAGACATAACCGTTGCATCTTTTTCAAGTACAGTTTTTTTGTCATTCTGTCGTTTGTTATCAAGTTTTTGTGCAAGTTCGGCATCGGATACTGCAAGAATCTGCGCCGCAAGAAGGGCAGCATTTGCACCACCGTCTATAGCAACGGTTGCAACGGGAATGCCCGAAGGCATCTGAACAGTAGAAAGAAGAGCGTCCAAGCCGTCAAGATTGTTTGATTTACACGGAATTCCTATAACGGGAAGTGTTGTATTAGCAGCAATTGCACCTGCAAGATGTGCAGCCATTCCGGCAGCGGCAATGATTACCCCAAAACCGTTTTCTCGTGCATTTCTTGAAAAATCATGTGCCTCATCGGGCGTGCGGTGTGCCGAATAGATGTGAACCTCAAAGGGAATTTCGAAGGAAGACAGTATATCGGTCGCCTTCTTGATAATCGGAAGATCACTGTCGCTTCCCATAATAATTGCAACTTTTTTCATAAAAAAACCTCCAAAAAGTATAAGGGCACACCTAAACCAGTTGTTAAGTGCGCCCAGACGGTCGGCAAAAAAATCATAAATCGTTTCCCTACTCCTTTGTGGTGCTCCACATTATCCGTCAGTCATAAGGAACGCAAAAACCTGTTAAAATTATAACATATTTATACTCATCAGTCAAGACGAATGAGGGCGTTTTTATCAATTATTTGTCGGAAACAGCCTTGGTTTCACAATATACACAGCGATATATTCTGTTTTCGCGGTCGGTCAACTTAAAAATATGCTTAAGTTCCTGCTCAACAGAAGTAATACAACGTGGATTTTTACACTGAATAACATCTGTGAGGGTTTCAGGAAGAGCAATTTTCTTCTTTTCAACAAGTCTTCCGTCGCAGATGATATTGATAGTAATATCGGGAGCGATATATCCGATAATATTGAAATCAATCTCAATATTATCGGCAATTTTAATTATGTCCTTCTTTCCCATTTTGGAACTGGAAGCATTTTTGATAATCGCTATCTGGCAGTCTGGACGATCAAGTTGAAGCAGTTTATAAAGTTTCATACCATCGCCCGCAGGAATATGGTCGATAACAAAGCCGTTTTTTATCGAATCAATGTTCATTTTGCGCCTCCTCAAGTAATTTCAGTATTAGTGCCATACGCATATATTTGCCGTTAAGAACCTGCTTAAAATAGCAGGCGCGCGGATCGTTGTCGATAGCAACGCTGATTTCGTTTACTCTTGGCAGCGGATGCATTATACTTAAATCTTTTTTGGCGTTTTCAAGTTTATGTGGTTTAAGTATATAACTGTCTTTAAGGCGGAGATAATCCTCCTCATTGAAGAAACGTTCACGCTGAACTCTGGTCATATACAAAATATCCAATTCTCCGATTACCGCTTCTAAATCGGTAGTTTCTTTGTATGATATTGAATTTTTTTCAATAACATCCTTTTTGATATACCCCGGAAGTTTTAATTCTTCGGGTGATATAAGAACAACATTGATATCTTCATAACGGGACAAGGCACAAATCAAAGAATGAACTGTTCTTCCGAATTTCAGGTCGC
Organism: Acutalibacteraceae bacterium; assembly: GCA_045596185.1. Classification (GTDB taxonomy): domain Bacteria; phylum Bacillota; class Clostridia; order Oscillospirales; family Acutalibacteraceae; genus UBA737. Next base: position 1,817 of record JAZOBW010000041.1, read on the forward strand.
CGCAAAATCCTACAGTAAGATTGTTAAAACGCCCCTTTTCGCGGTGTATAGTCAAAAGGTCTGCCAAGGTTTGTGTAGGATGATTGTGACCGCCATCACCTGCATTTATGACAGGAATCGATGCGTTTTGCGCAGCAACATACGGCGCACCTTCTTTTGGGTGACGCATAGCAATAATATCGGCATAGCAACTGATTGTTTTAGCTGTATCAGCGACACTTTCGCCCTTTGCGGCTGAAGAGTTATTTGCCGCTGAAAAACCTATAACATTGCCACCAAGTTCATACATTGCAGCCTCAAAACTGAGGCGTGTTCTTGTTGAAGGTTCAAAAAAGAGCGTAGCAAGTTTTTTACCGCGGCACTTTTCGGAATACTTATCGGGATTTTCAATAATATCACAGGCAGTTTCAATTAGTTCTTCAATTTCAACTGCAGATAAATCCAGAATATCAATTAAACTTCTCATCCTTATAAATTCCCTTCCCGTTGAAAACAAAATTATTATTCTTTGGCGCCGTTAACTTCAAGGTATTTCTTTATTCTTTCAACATTTTCGAGATTCTTCTCGTCTTCCTCAAGATATTCAATAATATCGTAAACATCAACAACAGAATATACAGGGAAGCCGAATTCTTCACCAACCTCAGCCATAGCAGACTTATCGGTTTTACCTTTTTCTTTACGGCCAACCATAACGAAGGTTGCCGAAACCTTTACACCATTTAGCGAAGAAAGAATTTCCATGCTTTCCCTGATTGCGGTACCGGCAGTTATAACATCTTCGACAATAACAACCTCTTGACCGTCAGTAGGCTTGTAGCCGACAAAAACACCGCCTTCGCCGTGGTCCTTTTCCTCCTTACGATTAAAGAAGAAAGGAACATCAAGGCCCTGTTTTGCAAGTGCAACGGCAACCGAAACAGCAATCGGAATACCTTTATATGCAGGACCGTAAAGGACGGTTTGCTTATTACCAATCTTTTCAAAATAAGCCTTTGCATAAAACTCTCCGAGTTTCTGAATCTGTTCGCCGGTCTTAATATCACCCGCATTTATAAAATAGGGAATTTTTCTGCCGCTTTTTGCAGTAAAATCACCGAATTTCAAAACGCCTGCGCTTTCTAAAAACTGTATAAATTCTCTTTTATAATTCTGCATTATAAAAACACCTCAAAATCAATCTATAAACTCTTCAATGCATCTGTTGTACGCTGCAACGGGATCCTCTGCTGCGGTGATAGGTCTGCCAACAACAATATAATCGGAACCTATTTCTTTTGCAGCAGCAGGTGTCATTACACGCTTCTGGTCGCCGAGATCACCATCTGCAAAACGTACACCGGGTGTAATGGTTAAAAAGTCACTTCCGCATACATCGTGCACCTTTTGTGCTTCTAACGATGAGCAAACAACACCGTCAAGTCCGGATTCTTTAGCACACAAAGCGTAATGAGAAACAACATTTTCAATTGGTTCGTGGATAAGAAGGTCGTCCTCCATACTTTGCTGATCGGTTGAAGTAAGTTGTGTAACAGCGATCAAAAGAGGTCGGCTGCCATCAGGACGGGTAAGACCTTCAAGAGCCGCCTTCATCATATTTTTTGTACCAGAAGCGTGAAGATTGCAGATATCAACATCAAGAGAAGACAAAACAGCCATCGATTTTTTGACGGTGTTTGGGATATCGTGAAGTTTAAGATCGAGGAAAATCTTATGTCCCCTACCCTTAATTTCCTTTACAATTTGCGGCCCTGCAGCATAAAACAATTCCATACCGATTTTAACAAAGGGTTTGCGTTCGGTAAACTTGTCAAGAAATGCATAAACCTGTTCTGCGCTTGAAAAATCGCAGGCAACAATAACATCCTTACCCATTTTTAGCTCCTCCTATAATTTCTGTAAGTGAATTAATATTGTATTTTTTCATAACCAAAGGAAGATCGTTTATGATGTCTCGCGATGCAAACGGATCAACCAGATTGGCGGCACCAACCTCAACTGCGGTAGCACCTGCAAGCATCATTTCAATTACATCTTCTGCGGTGCTAACACCGCCCATACCGATTATAGGCACATTAACTGCGTTTGCAACCTGATATACCATTCTTAATGCAACCGGAAAAATTGCCGGTCCTGAATATCCGCCGGTTATATTTGCCAACAACGGTTTTTTCTTTCTAATATCGATTCTCATACCCAAAAGTGTATTGATGAGCGAAATTGCATCGGCACCTGCGTCCTCACAGGCTTTGGCGATGGAAACGATGTTTGTAACATTTGGTGATAATTTCATAATAACCGGTTTGGTGGTAACCGCCTTTACGGCCTCGGTTACCTGAGCAGCCATTTCGGGTGATGTACCGAAACTCATACCGCCGCCGTGAACATTAGGGCAACTGATATTTACTTCCAACCAACCAACCTGATCGCATTTATCAAGTTTTTCGCAGGTGTAAACGTACTCTTCTAAAGAAAACCCGCTGATATTTGCCATAACCTTTTTGTTAAAACAACCGCTCAGTTTAGGCAACTCTTCGGAAATTACCCTTTCAACCCCTGGATTCTGCAGACCAACAGCGTTAAGCATTCCCGAAGGACATTCAGCGATTCTGGGAGTATCATTTCCAAAACGCGGTTCCTTTGTTGTACCCTTGAAGGAAAAGGTACCAAGGCAATTTATATCGTAAAGTTCGGCAAATTCATATCCGTAGCCAAAAGTTCCGCTGGCAGGAATTATCGGATTATCAATTTCGATGCCGCAAAGATCAACTTTTGTGTTTACCATAAGATTTCCTCCTTTGTAAGCACAGGACCATCCTTGCAGATACGCTTATATCCCGTAACTGTCTTGCAACTGCAACCCATACATGCGCCAAAACCGCAACCCATACGCTCTTCAAAACTGAACTGAGCAGAGGTCTTGCATGAATTATAAACCGCCTTTAACATCGGTTCCGGACCGCAGGTATAGATGTATGAATAATCAAGATCCTTCATAGCATCGGTAACAAATCCTTTGATGCCATAAGAACCGTCAACGGTAGTAACATATACCTTCGCGCCGAGTGCCTCAAATTCCTTTTCAAGGAAAATTTCTTCAAAAGTATTGAAGCCGAGAATGGCAGTAACCTTTTTACCCTGTTCCAATAATCTTTTGGTGAGCAGATACAACGGAGGCACACCAACACCACCGCCAACTACCAGCACATTATCGCCGCTGACCAAAAGGTCATAACCGTTGCCAAGTCCGGTAAGGATATCAAGGCAACCGGACTTCATCTCTGCCATTTTTTCTGTACCGGTTCCTACAATCTTATAAATCAATGTAAGTTCATTTTCCTGTACATCACAAACCGAAATCGGACGGCGCAGATAAAGACCGTCTATTTTGATGTTAACAAACTGTCCCGATGCGGTGATATGCGATGTATCACCGACAAGGACCATCTTCATAACATCTTTTGCTATTTTTACATTTTCCTTAATTTCAAAAATGCTCTGTTTCAT
>JAZOBW010000042.1:0-2002 GCA_045596185.1 Acutalibacteraceae bacterium
ATAACGGCAACATTATCTGCCACCTTTATCGCTCCGCTTTCACAAACCTTTTCACACATTCCGCAGGCAATGCAGGAGACCTTGCAGGTCTTTACCACTGCAGCACCTTTCGAAGTGTTTGCACAGCGCACCTTAACGGGGGTACCCTTCGGAATTATGGAGATAAGCGATTTCGGACAGGCCGCCGCACACTGGCCGCAGCCGCCGCAAAGGTCTTCACATACAACGGGGGCTCCGCCATCGGTGGTTATGGCTCCGAACTGACACGCCTTTACGCAGTCACCGAAACCGATACAACCGTTAGCGCAGTCGAGAGGTCCACCGTGAACAAGGGCGGCCGCCGCACAACTCATCATGCCGTCATAAGCGTATTTTGTAACACTTATTTCGCGGTTTGCACTACAGCGCACAAATGCCACCTTTTCTTCGGCAGTTATCTCCACACCCAGCACTTCGGAAAGCGCTGCCGCAGTTGCTTCGCCGCCGGGGGAGCATTTGTCGGGCGATGCCTCGCCCTTGGCTATTGCTTCGGCATATCCATCACAACCGGAGTATCCGCAGGCACCGCAGTTGGCACCGGGTAGACACTCCCTTATTTTTTCCTGAGTTTCATCGACGGGAACCGCCATAAACTTTGAGGCAAATGAAAGTCCCAATCCAACGATAATGCCTATTGCCACAACTATTAAAACGGGAATAAGAATATCCGACATAACACTTAACCTCCTATTCCGGCAAATCCGAGGAATGAAAGGGAAACAAGCGCCGCAGAAACAAGTGTTATCGGCAGACCCTTCATAAACTCGGGTACATCGGCGGTTTCCAGTCTTTCACGAACGCCCGAAAAGAGAAGCATCGCCAACATAAAGCCAAGACCCGCACCCAGTGCATTAAAGAGCGACTGAATGTAATTCAGTTCATCGGTTATGTTAAGCATTGTGATACCCAGAACCGCGCAGTTTGTGGTGATAAGGGGAAGATATATACCAAGCGCCTGATAAATTGGCTTGATATATTTTTTGAGGAATATCTCGATAAGTTGAACTATCGCCGCAATAACCAGAATGAATACCAATGTTTCAAGGTATTCATATTTCGGCGAAAGCAGATATGTATATATAGGATGTGTAACGGCGGTTGCTATTACCATAACAAGTGTAACGGCAATACTCATCGAAAAAGCCGTATTCACCTTTTTGGAAACGCCCAGGAACGGACATATACCGAGGAACTTCGAAAGCACCATATTGTTGGTCAGAATTCCTGCAAGAAGGATGGAAACGATGGTAGTATTATTCATTTACCGCCACCTCCTTTTCTTCGGCGTTTGCCTTTGCACAAGCGGCTCTGGACGGGCAGTTTGCACAGCCCAGACCCTCAACCGGTTTCTTGTTCTGCTTTTTGGCTATCGCATTAGAGGCAGCAACCAACATACCGAAAACGAAGAAGCCGCCGGGAGGAAGCAGGAATATTATCATAGGTTCAATATGACCCGCAGTTATTTCGATTCCAAACAGTGTTCCTGCACCCAAAAGTTCGCGTATTGCGCCCATAAGAGTGAGGGTGGCGGTAAATCCGATACCCATACCCAAACCATCAAGCGCACTTAAAAGCACGGGGTTTTTAGATGCAAACATTTCGGCACGGGCAAGGATTATACAGTTAACAACAATAAGCGGCAGAAATATGCCGAGTGATTCATCAATAGATGGGGCAAAAGCCTTTACAAGCAACTGAACAACACTTACAAAACCTGCGATAATGGTAATGTATGCAGGTATACGCACCTTATCGGGGATAATATTCCTGAGCAGTGAAATCACTATATTGGAACAGATAAGAACTGCTGTTGCGGCAACGCCCATTCCGATACCGTTCTTCGCGGCGGTGGTTACGGCAAGTGTGGGGCAGGTGCCCAGCATAAGGCGCAGTACGGGATTTTCCTTGATTATTCCGTTTGTAAAGCAGGAAAGATATTTATTGCTTTTCACTTTGCCTCACC
>JAZOBW010000043.1:0-1542 GCA_045596185.1 Acutalibacteraceae bacterium
CTTGCCTCTTACAAAAAAATACACTTTTTCGAGGAGGGCATCAAAAGCGGCGGTATTGCCGAATATATAGGTGAGCGTCTGGCAGAGGGTGATTTTTGCGGCGAGTATACCGTACACGCAATCGATGCCGAGTTTACACCTGCTTCTTCGACCGACGATGCATTTTCGCACTACGGTCTGGACGGTAAATCTATGTCTGCTGCTTTTATGGGTTAATATGGCACAAAAACAAAGACTTGATGTTGCTCTCGTTGAAAACGCACTTGCCGAGAGCAGAGAAAAGGCAAAGGCATATATTATGTCGGGAATTGTCTATGTTAATAATCAGAAGTGTGATAAGGCCGGTACCACGGTTAAACCCGATGATAAAATAGAAGTAAGGGGTGAGACCCTTAAGTATGTAAGTCGCGGAGGACTTAAACTGGAAAAGGCGATGACAACCTTCAACCTTTCACTTGAAGGTTGTATCTGTGCCGATATCGGTGCATCTACGGGCGGATTTACCGACTGTATGCTACAAAACGGCGCCGTAAAGGTGTATTCTATCGATGTGGGTTACGGTCAACTTGCGTGGAAATTGCGCACAGATGAACGCGTAGTCAATCTTGAACGCACGAATTTCAGATATGTAACAGGTGAGCAGGTCCCCGATATGCTGGATTTTGCTTCGGTTGATGTATCATTTATATCACTTTCTCATATTCTCCCCGTTATGCACACCCTCTTGAAGGAGGGCGGCAGAGCAGTCTGCCTTATCAAACCTCAGTTTGAAGCCGGTAAAGAAAATGTCGGCAAAAAGGGCGTTGTAAGGGATAAAGATGTTCATATAGCGGTTATAGAGAAGATATGTGCTCTTGCTGTTCAAACTGGTTTTACCCTTTTGGGACTTGATTTTTCTCCGATAAAAGGTCCCGAAGGAAATATAGAATTTTTATGTTACATTGAAAAATCTGAGTCGCCTGCGGTGCTTACGGATGTAACTGCCCTGCAGGTTGTTGAAGAATCCTATAATTCGCTTAAGGAGGGACAGATATGATTGTTGCGGTTATTCCTAACCTTGATAAACGCGGTTCATCGGCAACCGTTGATAAAATAGGTAAATATTTCAATGAAATCGGCATAGAAGCATATCTGCCCGACAGTATATGTTGTTCAAGTTATAAACACGCACCCGAAGAGGAACTGTATAAAATCGCTGATATAATCGTTACCATAGGCGGCGATGGTACCATAATCCGATATGCGAAGCAGGCTGCTGCCTATTCTAAGCCGATTTTGGGTATAAATGCCGGTAGAATGGGATATCTTGCCGACCTTGAGCAGGGAGAGTATAAAATGCTTTCCAAACTCAAAACAGGGGATTACACAATCGAAAAGCGAATGATGTTAAGTGTAGAAGTAAAAGAAAATAAAAATACGGTAGGAAGGTACGAGGCTCTGAATGATGCAGTTATCACCAGCGGATTTATATCGCGTATAATTGATATTTCGGCCGATGTTGACGGCGATACCGTCAATTATCACGCAGACGGGTTGATAGCC
>JAZOBW010000044.1:0-3523 GCA_045596185.1 Acutalibacteraceae bacterium
CACTCGGCAACTACCTTCTGCAAAAGGCTGGGGGCGCATACATATCCCATACTTCTTCCTGCACCGCAGATCGCAGCAAAGATATCCCCTGCATCGGTGCAGGTATCGGGAACGAAGATATATCCTATGCGTTCGCCGGGAAGCGAAAGTGATTTACTGTAGGAATAACAGACAACGGTGTTATCATAAAGACAGGGTATATATGCAACCTCTATATCGCCGTATACCAATTCACGGTACGGTTCATCTGCAATTATATATATCGGCGAACCGAACTGTGCAGACTTTTCCTTTAACACTTCGGCAAGTTGAACAAGATTTTCTCTGCTGAAGACTGCACCGGTGGGATTGTTGGGAGAATTTATAATAATAGCCTTTGTCTTTGCCGTAATGGCGTTTGCTATTGCAGCGGCATCAAGTTGAAGGTCCTGCGCACGGCAGGGTACTGTTACAGCATCGGCACCCGCATTTTCCACAAATACACGGTATTCAGGGAAGCACGGTGTGGGAAGAATTATCTCGTCACCCTCTTGGCACAGTGCCTTAAGCGTGATGGTAAGCGATGCCGCGGCACCGCAGGTCATATATATATTAGCAGGTAAAGCCGCGATTCCAAACCGCTCGGTTATGTGCTTTGCTATAACTGCTCGGGTATTCATATCACCCTGCGCAGAAGTATAACCGTGAAGTGCAACGGGGTCGGTTTCTTCAACAAGTTTCTTTATGGTATCGTTTACCTTTTTCGGTGCAGGAATACTGGGATTGCCAAGGCTGAAATCATATACCTTTTCTGCGCCTATTTCGGCCTTACGCTTATTTGAATACTCAAATATTTCTCTTATCACCGAACTCTTTTTTCCGAGTCCTGTCATTTTCTCTGAAATCATATTATTTCTCCTTCGATTAAAATAAAAAGTCCGCAATAGTGAAACCCAAAAACGGCATCACAAATGCGGACTGTCCTTTTACTGTACAAAAGGCTTATATAGCCTTACAGATAAACGGACAGACCTTTGTGGTATAATAATAAAATCGATAAAAAGAATAAAAATTAGTCATACCGTTTATCCTCCTAAATTCAAAGATTATAATGATGATACCGCATCTTTTTTTGTTTGTCAAGAAAAAATGCATCATTTATGGGTAAATTCTTAATTTTTTTGCCTTTTCGGGGATTTTACGCCTTATTTTTGCGATTTTTATGCAGTGTTTAGCCAAATCATTCAAACCCAAACCGGTTTTTTGAATACGGATTTAATGCTTTCGCTTCCTAAAAAGCATAGGCACGCCCTTGATAAACATATGTAAAATAAGTGCCGCAGAAAAAACCGCAATAACAATAAGTATAAAATTAACGGGAAATACTATATCTTTGAGCGCATTGATAATAACCAACTGAACAACATAAAGTTCCAGTGTTAAAGCACCGACAAGCAGCACTGCCTTTTTGAGCCAAGAAGGTAGTTTTATCAGTAAATGTTCTGATTTCAGAACCGTGTAGAAAAGCAGAGATACCGCAGCAAGAAGAATTATATTGACCGCGAGTTGAACATTCAGTAATACCGGAACGGCCTTTACTACTATTATAGAAACGCCGTATACACCGAACATAATAACGGATGCAAATGCTAAAAGCCACCATTTTTCGGTCTTGTTTTCGGCACTTGCCGAAACGGTTTTCTTCATAAGTGCGCCTATCAGCATAGATTCGAAATAAAGTATCAGGCATATCGGATTTTCTGTATTGTTCATAACAAACTCACTTTTATCCAATATGAATATGAAATACAAAAGCCACAGTACACCAACGCTTGCTACAAGAACGGTGAGGGATTTAACGGTTGCTAGATATTTTTTCACAAAAAACAGCGGAATATAAAGCAACATAATGGCACCGGCAAAATTGTATAAAGTGGGATATACAAAAATATCAAACCAGGACAAATGCGGCGCTTTTACAAAAAAGCCGTTTGCAAGATTTATCATTATCATAATAAATATGGTGGGATAGATGCGCAAAAATCTTCCGAAATACCATTTATGAAATTTGTTTTCTGAAGAATTTATAAGGCAGTAACCCGAAATCATAAAAAAGAGTGCATCACCGAAAAGACCACCCACTGCCAAAGCAGATGTAGGATAAACCGAATCCAGATGCGTATTGGTTATAAGGCAGGTTGCGATACATCTTAATAATGCAACGGAAATCAGTTTGCGTTCACCCGACATTATTCCCCTAAAATATTTTATCATAAAAAATCCCCCTTAGTAAACCCGAAATGAATTTTGGATACTATGGCCTATACAAACTTCTTTGCAAAAGCAACTGCTTTTGCAATATCGTTATTATCGGGTCTGCCTTTGTGGAAAGGGCCGAACGAGCCGCGGCAGTGAAAATCCGATTTTTCAAGTTCCACTCCCACACTATCGGCTACCTTTTTCATTGGTTTATACATAGATTTCATCATAGCAGATGTACCGAAGCAAACTATCTTTCCTATCTTTTCTTTATTTGCTGTAACAAAGTTTTTAACCGATTCGTCTACATCAAAAGCATAATACGAACAGCCAAGAAACAGAACTTCTGCCTTTTCTTCAAGAGGTACATCAACGCCGTGCGCTTTAACGGAAAATGCATCGGCAATAGCATTTGCAAGTTTTTCGGTGTTTCCCGAACGGGTATAAAACCTTACCTGTACATTCATAAAATCGCCCCGTAAACAGATTATTTATTTTATTATAAATCCTTCAGCGGATTATTTCAAGACAGTAATCCTTTTTTCTGCATACTTTCCATTTTAAGCCAACTGAAAAATCCGTAAAGATCATTTATCAGAAAAACCACAAAGCATACTACGACCGATATATATGACTGTTCTTTTATTGAAGCCAACACCCATAATACTATAAGTATAACATCATTTGCAGCATAGGCAAGTGCAAAATACGGGTTTCTTCTGAAGGTAAGATAAACGGCAATAAAACTGGTGGTTACCGAAACGGTGCTGGGTATAAGATTTGCGGTGTTGAAAAATGCCAATATAAAGTAAAATAGTATCGTTACCGCCACTGTCAGTGCTACCATAATCGCAATCTCTCCTCGCTTGAGACGGGTCACCGCGACCTGTGAACGATTTCCCTTATAAGGGTGTCTTAACCATGATATCAGCGCTATAAGCGCCATCGGCGCCGTCATTCCCACATAGGTTATCATTTCGCCGTAATATGCAAAACCGTAGGATATTGCCCCATAAAGCAGACCGAAAATAATAATCAGAAATTGACCGACCGGATTGCCCTTAGCATTGAATATCAGCGATGTTGCACCTATAAGCGATGATATCAATGTTAAATAGTTCGAACGATCAAAAAGGCAAAATGATATAGATATTAAAAGCACCGAACCACACCACAAAAACAGTTCAAAACTTGAAAAATAATGCAGTTTACTTTTTATTCCAAACATTCTTTCACCCCCCAAAAAAATAAGCATCCGTATGTGCATCTTCAAAGACCTAACGAT
>JAZOBW010000045.1:0-5053 GCA_045596185.1 Acutalibacteraceae bacterium
AATAATAAAATAAAATAAAAAAATATTGGAAAATCGAGGATATTATAGTATAATAACTATGAATAAAATAGTAAAAGGAGTGTGACCGATGAAAACCGATTTTACGGTATCCCTCGGAGATATTATAAACGAGTTTTCACTTGAAGAGATATATCTGCCCGAAGGCGGCAATGATATAATGATATCAACGGCCGAAATAAACCGTCCCGGACTCCAGATGGCAGGGTATTACGAATTTTTTGATAAAAACCGTATCCAGATACTGGGAAAGAGTGAAATAAGTTTTCTTAACCGATTTACCCCCGAAAAAGCACGTAGCCGTATGCTCGATTTCTTTTCGCACGAACCTTCGGCTGTGGTAATTGCCCGCAATCTTGAAATAGAGGACCTTTATGCCGAAACAGCAAGGGAACACGGCGTTCCGCTGTTGCGCACAAAGGAGGCAACATCTGATTTTACGGCGGCGCTCATCTACTTCCTAAGCCATCACCTTGCACCCAGAATTACCCGTCACGGCGTTTTGGTAGAGGTTTACGGCGAAGGTATACTTCTGCTGGGTGAAAGCGGTGTAGGTAAAAGTGAAACCGCTATAGAACTTGTAAAACGCGGTCACCGTCTTATAGCCGACGATGCGGTCGAGATACGCCGTGTATCCAACCGCGAACTGGTAGGAAATTCACCCGATAATATTCGTCACTTCATAGAACTGCGAGGCATCGGAATTATAAACGCCAGTCGTATTTTCGGTGCCGGTGCGGTTAAACTTACACAGAATATAGATTTGGTTATAAATCTCGAACAGTGGGATTTCAATAAGACCTACGACCGAATGGGTCTTGAAAACAAGACTACCGAGGTTATGGGAATTTCGGTTCCATCGCTCACTATACCCGTTAAACCGGGAAGAAACCTCGCCGTTATAATCGAGGTTGCCGCTATGAACAGCCGCCAGAAGAAACTCGGCTACAATGCGGCAGAAGACCTTCTTAAAAAACTCGGTATGACCGATGATTTCAAATAAAGGAGAAATAATTATGTATAAACTGGGAATTGACCTTGGCGGTACCAACATTGTTGCAGGTGTTGTCAACGCAGAAAATAAAATAATCGGTGTAGGAAAGGTTAAAACAAATCTGCCACGCAGTGCAGAAAGTATTGCCGATTCTATGGCAGATGCGGCAAACACAGCCATCAAAAATGCCGGTATTTCAATAGATGATATAGATGCTATGGGTATCGGTACCCCCGGCGCCGTAAACGCCGAAACAGGTGTTGTTGCATATTCCAACAACCTCGGCTTTTACGATGTAAACCTTGCCGCCCTTATGAAGGAGCGTATGGGCAAGGATTTCTATATTGAAAATGATGCTAATGCCGCCGCATACGGTGAGTATATTGCCGGTGCAGGCAGAGGTACCAATAATTTTCTTGCAATTACACTGGGAACGGGTGTAGGCGGCGGAATAATCATAGACGGAAAAATTTATTCCGGCTCCAACGGTGCAGGCGGCGAACTTGGTCATACCATTATTTCGCTGGGCGGTGAATGTTGCAGTTGCGGAAGACACGGCTGTTGGGAGGCATACGCTTCTGCTACTGCCCTTATCCGCCAGACAAAACAGGCTATGATAAGATACCCCGAAAGCAATATGTGGGAACTTTGCGAGGGTGATATAAACAAGGTAAACGGAATAACCGCGTTTAATGCTATGCGCAACGGCGACAAGGCAGGTCAGATGGTGGTAGATAAGTATCTTGAGTATGTTGCTCTGGGCCTTTCCAATATGATAAATATATTCCAGCCTGATGTCGTATGTATTGGCGGCGGTATTTCCAAGGAGGGCGACACCCTTCTTAAACCGATAAAGGCGATTATCGAGGGTGAAAATTACGCCCGTAATATGAAGAGCAACACTGTTATCAAAACGGCTGCTCTCGGCAACGATGCAGGAATCATCGGTGCTGCATATCTTTGCGACCTTCATAAATAATTCAGGGTGATAAACAGATGGTTTGCAAAACCTTTTTGAAAGAACTTGAAAACCAAGGTATAAACTTCAGGAACAACGAACCGATGAGCAGACACACCACCTTCAAAATAGGCGGTAATGCTGATGTGTTTGTCTGTCCCGAAACCGCACAGCAACTTTCCGCCGTGTATGCGGCGGCAAGTGCTGCCGATGTGCCCGTTTTTCTTCTGGGCAACGGTTCAAACCTGCTTGTTTCGGATGCAGGTATCGATGGTGCCGTTGTAAGCCTTGCTGCTATAAATTCGATAGAAATAAACGGCGATAGCGTTCGTTGCGGTGCCGGTGCATCGCTTACATCGCTATGCCTTGCGGTACAGAAGGCTTCCCTTTCGGGACTGGAGTTTGCCTATGGCATACCTGCAAGTGTAGGCGGTGCGATGTATATGAATGCAGGTGCTTACGGCGGCGAAATGTCGCAGGTGGTGGAAAGCGCTGAATGTCTCACGGCAGACGGTAAATTGGTTACCGTTTCGGCAGAGGATATGCAACTGGGTTACCGCACCAGCGTTTTCAAGACAAACGGTATGGCGATACTGTATGTAAACTTCCGCCTTGAAAAGGGCGACAGTGCCGCTATAAAAGAAAAAATGGACGAACTTATGTCACGGCGCAGGTCTAAACAACCTTTGGAATATCCCAGTGCCGGTAGCACCTTCAAGCGTCCCGAAGGATACTTTGCAGGTGCGCTTATAGAGGAAAACGGACTTAAGGGCGAAAGCGTTGGTGGAGCACAGGTCAGCGTTAAACACGCAGGTTTTGTTATAAATACGGGCGCGGCAAAGTGCAGTGATGTTGAAAAACTAATTCAGATAATCAAGGACAGAGTATACAACTCAAACGGTGTTATGCTTGAGACCGAGGTAATAAAGGTGGGAAGAATATGAACTTACTTATAGTAACAGGTATGTCGGGTGCAGGAAAATCGCAGGCAGCAAATGCGCTTGAAGATATAGGATTTTACTGTGTAGATAATATTCCTCCTGCAATCATACCTGCCTTTGTTGAACTTTCGGCAAGAGGAAATGAGGAACTGGGCAGAATAGCAATAGTAACCGATATCCGTGGTGGCGATATGTTTTCGTCTCTTTCGGGTGTGCTTGAAAATTTAAGAAAAAATAATGTAGGTTACAAGATACTGTTTTTAGATGCCGATAGCGATATCCTTGTTTGCCGATACAAGGAAAACCGCCGCAAACACCCTCTTTGTGACAAGGAGGATATTTCTCTTGAACAGGCGGTTGAAAAGGAAAGAAAAATGCTTTCCAATATCCGTTTTCAGGCGGATTTTATCGTAGATACAAGCCATATAACCGCTGCCCAATTAAAGGCACAACTTTCGGATATATTTCTTGAAAACCAAACAAACTCTCTTCAGATTCGTTGCCGTTCGTTCGGCTTCAAGTATGGTACAGATACCGAAGCCGATCTTATGATAGATGTTCGCTGTCTGCCCAATCCTTATTATATCGAGGAACTTCGCCCCAAAACGGGTAAGGACAGTCAGGTAAGTGAATATGTTATGGGCTTTGAGGAAAGTCAGGGCTTTGCAAAACGGCTTATTGATATGCTTGATTACACCATTCCGCTCTATGCGAAAGAGGGAAAGAGCCAACTTGTAATTTCGGTTGGTTGCACCGGCGGCAAACACCGTTCGGTCACATTTGCCGAACTTTTGTACAAGCATCTGAAGGATAACAAGTATAATGTCAGCGTAATGCACAGAGATATTTATAAGCATTGAAGAAGCATCCAAACTTGCTTGAAACGGTATAATTTTGGCGCTTTTGGATTATTGGCGTGGGCAGACGCCGCATTTGCGAGTATTTTAATACAGCGGATCGGGAAATCTGTTCAAACAAATCAGATTTTGATATCCCTTTACTGTTTAAGGTGTGGGCGATGATGTCATTTTGTTCAAAAATTAAAAATGAACTCGCGGCAATAAAACCCAATGTGTGTTGCCGCGAGTCTTTGTGTTACGGGCTTTTGCTTTTCAGCCGGTATTTTTCGGTTAAAAAAATGGGTATGCAGACCGAAAACGAGCGCACCGCAGTGCTGTACCGTGAACTTATCGGCAGCGTTTACGGTGCCGAGGTTGAGATAAAGGTGGGCGGCAGAAAACGAACCACCTACCGTGCCGAAGTTGTAAGCGAGGCTGACCGTCTGCGCATACTGGCGTCGGTCGATTTCGGTATATACGAAGGATATATCAACCGCGAGGAATTTTCCCGTGAGTGTTGTTCGGCAAGTTTTATACGTGGCGCATTTCTTGCCTGCGGCTATCTTGCCGACCCAAATATTTCCTATAGGGTGGATTTTCCCGTAAGAAGCCGCAACCTTGCAGAAGAACTTAAGGCGTTTCTTGCCGAACACTTTACAGATGCCAACATCTCTACCAGAGGAAACGGTTTTGTTGTATACATCAAAAAAAGCGAAATGATAGTAAATCTTCTTGCCGTTATGGGCGCCTCGGCGCGCAGTATGGAAATGATAGAAACAACCATGATAAAGGATGTTCTGAACCATACAAATCGTGCAAGAAATTGCGACAGCAAGAACATAAGCCGCACGGTAGATGCCTCTATCCGTCAGCGAAAGGCAATAGAATATCTTGTTTTGACCGATCGTCTTGAAAGTCTGCCGGAGGAACTTGTAAAGGCGGCAAAATTGCGACTTGAAAACCCCAATGCATCACTTAAAGAACTTTGCAGGGTAAGCGATGAACCGATAACCGTTTCGGGTCTTAATCACCGTCTGCAAAGGATAATGGAAATATATAAAGATTCGATAAAGAAAAAATAAAGGAGGGTACGGCAGTGGCTTTTACACATCTTCATCTTCACACTGAATACAGTCTGCTCGACGGTTGCTGTCGTATCGAAAAGGTGCTTGACCACGCTAAAGCACTCGGTCAGGAAAGCCTTGCAATAACCGACCACGGCGTTATGTACGGTGCCATAGAATTTTATAAAGCCGCAATAAAAAAGGGTATAAAGCCCATTATAGGGTGCGAGGTGTATGTT
>JAZOBW010000046.1:0-8242 GCA_045596185.1 Acutalibacteraceae bacterium
CTTGGCTCACAGAACGACATGGCTACGATCCGACTTGATGGGATTTAACCGCCTTTTTGCCCTCTGCCTGCTTGATACTCTCAAGAATATCGGGATAAATAGTGCCCTGTGCAAGATAGGCTATATCTTCAAGTTTACGTGCTTCATCAGCAAATACATTTATAAATTCAGCACCGATTATCTTCCTTTTGGATTCAGGGTCTGAAACACCTGCAAGAAGATCAAGAAAACGGTCGGTAGCGTCAACATAAATAAGGTTGGCATCCAGTTCATCCTGAAAAATCTTTACAACATTTTCAGACTCGTCCTTACGCATAAGGCCGTGATTAACGTGAACGCATACAAGTTGTTTACCGATAGCCTTGATAAGAAGCGCAGCAACTACTGAACTGTCAACGCCGCCGGAAAGGGCAAGAAGAACCTTTTTGTCGCCTACCTGCTTACGCACTGCAGCAATCTGTTCTTCAATAAAAGCGTTGGCAAGTTCGAAATTTGTGATTCGCGCCATAGACTCGGGACGTACATTTTCCATTGATTTATTCCTCCCGTATTAAAGTTTATTAGTTGGTATAGTTATCAAAGTAACCCTGAACGAGGACTACAGGGGTTCCCTTATCGCCTGAACCGCTTGTAAGGTCACAAAGCGAACCTATAAGGTCGGTAAGTTGACGCGGGGTTGTGCCCTGTGCTGCCATATTACCTACGAGGTTGCCGTCCTTAGCACGGATACTATCGGAAATGGCCTTTTTAAGTTCTTCACCCGAAAGATCCTTAAAATCGTTATCGGCAAGATACTTGAGTTTAAGTTCGTTAGGTGTACCGACAAGACCATCGGTAAAAGCGGGAGATACTACCGGATCGGCAAGTTCCCAGATCTTACCCTTAGGATCTTTGAAGGCACCATCGCCGTACACCATAACCTCTACATGCTTACCGGTGGCATCAAAAATACGCTTCTGAATGTCAAGAACCAGTGGCTGACAGTCACGGGGGAAGAGTTTAATCTTGTCCTCGGTTGATTTATTAGAGCCGAGAAGGCCGTATTTTTCGTTGCAACCGCTGCCGTTTACGGGAGCGTTGAGAATTTCATCGAGGCCCACTACGATTTTTGCACCAGCAGCCTTAAGAAGACGCTTGGTACGGGCACGGGTATGAATATCGCAGTTGAGAACGCAATCGGTATAATCAAGAATTGCCTTGCACTGGTTAGCAAAGATGATCTCAACCTCTGCGCCACACTCTTTGATAAGGTTCTGATAATATTCAACATAATCAACACCGGTAAATTCGAGTGGGTGAACACCGAAAACCTCACGGTAACGTTCAAGCGAAAGAACATCGGAATGGGGGTTTATACCGGCCTCGTCTATCTTATCCCAATCAGCGAGTTCGTTACCGACCTCGTCCGAAGGATAAGCAAGCATAAGAACTATCTTCTTGGCACCCTTTGCTATACCTTTAAGGCAGATGGCAAAACGGTTACGCGAAAGTATCGGGAAAATAACACCGATGGTTCCGCCGCCAAGTTTAGCCTTAACATCTGCCGCGATATCATCAATAGATGCATAGTTGCCTTGCGCACGGGCAACTATAGATTCTGTTACAGAGATAACGTCACGGTCGCGCAGTTCAAACCCCTCGCTCTTTGCGGCAGCGATAACGCTGTCAGCAACGATTTCGGCAAGGTTGTCGCCCTCGCGGATGATGGGGCATCTGATACCTCTTGATACTGTGCCTACAAGTCTATTGTTTTCTGACATTTTAACCTCGTCCCTCTCATATAAAGATGTCATTTTTTATGTGCCTTATTTTGATAATAAAATATTATAAAACATTATTTTTCCACTTGCAATATTTTTTTGCAAATTTTTATCTATTTTTTACATCTTTTAAGTATTTTATTCGCAAAAAAGCCTTCAGAGGGACTTGAAAAGGGCAAATATCAATGTTAGAATTACATAATGGCGGTAAGCATAAGCATTTCACGGACCTGAGCATACAATCCGAATGCGATATCTATGGGCAGCGGATTTTTACCACGACCTATCTCTACAGTAAAACCGGGGCGGTTGAAATGCTCGATAAACCAGTCCTTGAATCCACCGCCTACGGCTATCCCTGTAGGAACATCAAGTGCATAGCCGGAAGATGTGGCCATTATCTGCGCCATTCGTTCACTTCTGGGAGGTCGGTTATCGCCGAATGTCCAATAGATAACCTCGCCCTGTGTATGCAGTGCCATAACATGACTGATACGACCTGTTTTACAAAGTCGGGTAAGGGCTACAGTTTCGGGTTCGCTTTCGGGTCGGTGGCCTCCGAAACGGGTAGGCGCAGGACCGAATATTCCGCTCCTGTTCTCATATTCTTTCAACTGTCTGAACCCGGCATCAAAATTATGGTTTATATCTACACCGCGAAGGTTGGCATTCCAATGAAGAAAGTCCCCCTTGCAAAGGCGGTCTATATATTCACTTTTTTCACCGCATCCTGCAGCAGAATGTATTGATATCTCACAACCGTCCGGATTAACGCGCGGAACAAACACAACACCCCTTCCAAGCATCGCTTTTACTGCGTTCAGACCGGCTATCGAGGTATTATTTTCAAGTGCAAAACAAAGTTCTTCAATAAAATAAAGCATAATATTCGTTGTTATATGTTCGCTGCCATGAAATGCCGCCGCAAATAGCGCATATTCCTGCGCTTTACCGATCTTCAGTGCTACGATATCCCTTCCGCCGCAACTTTTTCCTATGATCTGACGAATTAAAAAGGGATATTTACTGCACAGTTCATCTATTATGTCGGTCATTTTTTTATAATCATAATTTTCCGATGTTGTTATGTATTCCATTACCGTTCACTCCTTGATATTATATATGAAAGGCGATGTTTTTTAATGAATCTGAATGAAAAGCAACTTGAGGCGCAGTATCTGTATAAAGGTAAGATAATAAACCTTCGCCGCGACACCGCCCTACTGCCCGACGGCAGTACCGCACTGCGCGAGGTGGTTGAACACCCAGGTGGTGTTTGCGTTGTCGCTATAGATGATGACGAAAATATTTTAATGGTAAAACAGTACCGCTATCCCTACGGTGAAATAATTTACGAAATACCTGCCGGAAAGCGTGACCATGCAAACGAGGATCCGCTTGAGTGTGGAAAACGGGAACTAAAGGAAGAAACAGGCGCTGTTGCCGATGAATATCTGTTTTTAGGTGAACTGTATCCGACGCCGGGATATTGCGGCGAGATAATCTGGCTTTACGCCGCAAAGGGACTCCGTTTCGGAAAACAGCAACCCGACGAGGACGAATTTATCGCCGCCGAAAAGATTCCTTTTGATAAGGTGGTTGAAATGATAATGGCGGGTGATATCAAGGACGCCAAGACGCAGACCGCCGTTCTTAAACTGAAATTGTTGCGCGACCAAGGGAAATTTTAAGTTTTTTGTAAATAAATTATGGAAGTTCTTGAAAAATAAATAAAAATGTATTATATTATATAGGTTGATTTATTTTTACAACAGAGGTGTATTTATGGCAAACTACCTTGAAATGTCCCGAGAGGAACAACTTGCCGAATTTGCCGTCGTTAAGGCGGAATACGAAAAACTGCGTTCGCTGCATCTTTCGCTGGATATGTCACGCGGAAAACCAGGCTTCGACAATATGGATCTTAGCGAAGAAATGTTTGATCTTGTAGGCAACGATACCGGTTTCAAGAATATCGACGGTATCGACTGCCGCAACTACGGTGGACTGGACGGTCTGCGCGAACTGAAGGTTCTTTTCGCCGATATTCTGGGTCTTGAACCCGACCAGATAATTGTAGGCGGAAATTCCTCTCTTAATATGATGTTTGATACCATCGCTCAGGCGATGACCCACGGTCTTGGCGGTGAGCCGTGGATGAAGCAGGGCAAGATAAAATTCTTATGTCCCGTTCCCGGTTATGACCGTCACTTCGCGATAACCGACTATTTTGGTTTTGAACTTATCCCGATAGAGATGGATAGCAACGGTCCCGATATGAATGCCGTTGAAGAATATGTAAAAGACCCCTGTGTTAAGGGTATCTGGTGCGTACCAAAGTATTCCAATCCCGAAGGTATCACCTATTCTGACGATGTTGTACGCCGCTTCGCCGCACTTAAACCTGCCGCAAAGGATTTCAGAATCTTTTGGGATAATGCATACGCCGTACACGATCTTTACGATGAGGGCGAAGAACTGCTTAACATATATGACGAATGTGTAAAGGCAGGTAATCCCGACCTTCCCATCATCTTCGCCTCTACTTCCAAAATAACCTTCCCCGGCGCAGGTGTTGCTATCGAAGCAGGAAGTCCCAACAATGTTGCCATTCTTAAGGGCAGAATGGGCTTCCAAACCATCGGCCCCGACAAACTAAACCAATTGCGCCACGCAAGAATGTTTGAGTCTGCCGATGCGCTAAAAGAACA
Source organism: Acutalibacteraceae bacterium (assembly GCA_045596185.1). Classification (GTDB taxonomy): domain Bacteria; phylum Bacillota; class Clostridia; order Oscillospirales; family Acutalibacteraceae; genus UBA737. Next base: position 4,472 of record JAZOBW010000046.1, read on the forward strand.
TATGAAGGGTCACGCTGCTTTACTTCGCCCAAAATTTGAATGTGTTCTAAACGAACTTGAAAGTAAAATAGCCGATACAGGTATTGCAAGATGGACTAATCCCAAGGGTGGCTACTTCATCAGCCTCTATGTTCTGGAAGGTTGTGCGAAAAGGGTTGAAAAACTTTGCGCAAATGCAGGTTTGATTCTCACTCCGGCAGGTGCCGCCTATCCCCACGGATACGATCCTAAAGACTCTAACCTGAGAATTGCCCCAACCTACCCCGATGCAGCCGAGATGAAAACCGCCGCAACGGTACTGTGTACAGCGGTAAAATACGCTGCTTTGGAAAAACTGACCAAAAACAGTTAATTTAATAGTGAATTTAATTGACTTTATGCCAAAGTTTAAGTATAATAGTAGAATAACCAAGAAAATTGGAGGATTTACCGATGAAGTCTAAAAAAATGCCAAAATCGGTATTCTTCATAATTTTCATCCTGATTCTGGCACTTACATACTGTGCTTTCTTCGGGATTGAAAATTATCGTGGAGATACCAGAAATCTTTATGTTAAGGGAGCGAAGGATATCCGTTGGGGTATCGATATCAGCGGCGGTGTTGAAGCCGTTTTCTCCCCCGATATAAAAGATGTTGAAATTACAAACGAGGATATGGCTGCTGCTAAGGCCATTGTTGAAACCCGACTGGTAAGTAAAAACATCACCGACTATGAAGTTTATACCGATTCTGCCAGAAATCAAATAATCGTTCGTTTCCCTTGGGCGGCTGACGAAGCAACCTTCGATGCACAGACCGCCGTTAAGGAACTGGGAGATACCGCTCAACTTTCATTCTATGAAGGTTCCGACAACTCTTCCGGTACACCTTTTATGACAGGTGAAGTTGTTACCCATGCCGGTGTTGATGTTCACGATCAGTACGGATATGTTGTTACTCTTAAACTGAACGATGCGGGAAAATCTGCATTTGCAACCGCAACAGCCAATGCGGCACAGAACAACACACAGATTTCCATTTATATGGATGAAAACCCCATTTCGACCGCAAGTTGTTCTACCCCGATAGACAGCGGCGAGGCTATCATCTACGGTCAATTTACCGCAGACTCCGCTATGGATCTTGCAAACAAGATAAATGCCGGTTCTCTGCCCTTTGCACTTTCTGTTGATGATACCAAACTTCAGATAATCTCCCCCTCTCTCGGTGAAGATGCTCTTGAAGTTATGTTACTTGCAGGTGCTATTGCATTCGGTCTTGTTTGTTTACTTATGATAATAAGATACCGTGTTAACGGTGTTGTTGCTTCCATAGCACTTCTCGGACAACTTGCCGCTACCATCGCCTGCATCTCCGGTTTCTTCCCCAATGCAAACAGTTTCACTCTTACCATCCCCGGTATAGCAGGTATTATCCTTTCAATCGGTGTTGGTGTTGACTGTAACGTTATCGCCGCAGAGCGTATACGCGACGAATTCAAGAAGGGTAAAACCATCGACGGTGCTATCGCAAGTGGTTACAAGAACAGTATGAGCGCTATTATCGACGGAAATGTTACCATTGTTATCGTTTCCATCGTACTTATGGGTGCCTTCGGAAATCCCGACAGCGCACTTGCAAAAGTGTTCTCACCCATTATGTCCCTTTTCGGAACATCTATAACCGGTTCTATTTACTCCTTCGGTTATACACTACTCATCGGTGTTATCTTCAATCTTATAATGGGTCTTCTTGCTTCTATGCTTATGCTTAAGAGTGTTTCTCAACTTAAGTTTATGAGAAAACCTGCGCTTTACGGAGGTAAGAAAAATGGATAATATGAAATTTAACTGCAAAAAAGCATTGATTCGCTGCCTTATTGTTTATGCCGCAGTATTCCTTGTCGGTATCGTTATGGTATTTGTAGCAGGTGTTAAATTCGACATAAACTTCGTCGGCGGTACAAGAATCAGTTACTCCTACACAGGCGAAATTGAACTGAAAGATTTCGAGTCAACTGTAAAAGATACTATCGACAACCGTTTCACCGCTTCAAAGAGCACCGCTCTTGCAGGTGATACCAAGACCATCACCATAAGCCTTACCGGCCGTGATTCCCTTTCTGCCAAGTCGCAGGAAGATATCACCACCGCTATTGAAAAGAAGTTCCCCGATAACAATATCAAACTTTATGATTCCAACTCGGTAAGTCCCACTGTAGCAGGCAGTTTCTTTGCCAAGAGCCTTGTAGCCGTTCTTATAACCGCATTATTCGTTGTTCTTTATGTAGGAATACGCTTCCGCAAGATCGGCGGTGTTTCGGCTGCAATAACAGCACTTCTGGCACTTGTGCTTGATTTGTTCGTTTCCTTCTTTGCCTGTGTTATCTTCGGTCTGCAGATCGATTCCAACTATATCGCAGTTGTTCTCACCATATTGGGTTACTCGCTTAACGACACCATCGTGGTTTACGACCGTGTTCGCGAAAACAAGAAACTATACCCCCGCATAGCACTCGAAGAGAATATGAATATGAGTATCAAGGGTATTCTTACACGTAACATCGTTACCACCACAACAACCATTCTGGCGGTTATCACCATTATCGTTGTTGCCGAGATATTCGGTCTTACATCCCTTCGTACCTTTGCAATTCCGATGGCATTCGGTCTGCTTTCGGGTTGTATGTCCTCCCTCTTTGTGGCCGGTCCCATCTGGGTCAAGTGGCGTGAACTCCGTGCCAAATAATCCCATTCATCGCATAAAAAGCCTTTGCTGAAGCAAAGGCTTTTTTACATTGACTTTTAATATATAGTATTTTATAATTATCTTATCATCATAAAGGCGGTGCAACTATGAACAAAACCGATACCATCAAACAGATAAAACTGTATCTTTTCGATATGGACGGAACACTCTATCTTGGCGACCGCCTGTTTGATTTCACAAATGAACTTCTGTTAACGATAAGAAATTCGGGTGCAGACTATCGGTTTATAACCAACAATTCATCAAAAAGCGTTGTCGATTATGTTAAAAAACTTGACCGACTTGGAATACACTCCACACCCGATGATTTTGTAACCTCTTCACAAGCCACCGGATATTATCTTAAAAATAATCACCCCGATGCTACCCTTTATGTCTGTGGAACACAGTCGCTTAAAGATGAACTGGCGCGTTGCGGTTTTGCCATTACCGAAGACCTTGACAGGGTGGATTGCATCGTAATGGGGTTTGATACCGAACTTACCTTCAAGAAACTGGAAGATGTATGCAAACTGCTTTTTGCAAGGGATCTGCCATACATCGCAACAAATCCCGACTATGTTTGTCCCACCGAATATGGCAGTGTTCCCGACTGTGGAAGTGTTTGCGATATGATATACAACGCCACAAAAAAACGTCCTGTAATAATCGGTAAACCGTCACCTCTTATCGTTGAACTTTCCATGGCAGCAACGGGGATAGACCGTAAGCACACAGCAGTCGTGGGTGACAGAATATATACGGATATAAAATGTGGTCTTAACGCAGGTGCTGTAAGTATACTGGTTATGAACGGTGAAACCACCGAAGAAATACTGGACGCATCGCCCGAAAAGCCGGATCTTGTACTTTCAAGCGGCGAAGAAATACTGAATATTCTGAAAGGAAATGCGCTATGAATAACACACTTGCAACCATCAATGAATTCAAAAGTCCCTGCCCCTGCGGACTGAAACACGAAACGGCAAGTCGGAGGCCAAGCGGTCTTAGGGAGACAAATGTCTTAGCCAACTCCTTGGCTC
>JAZOBW010000047.1:0-1663 GCA_045596185.1 Acutalibacteraceae bacterium
TGAACAGCCGTAGAGGATTCAGCGACGAGTCGGTAAACACCAACGAACTGATTTGGAACGTTCATCGCATCGGCGCCGAGGTTTCTGCAGGCGATATTCTTGTAGGTAAGGTTACACCCAAGGGTGAAACCGAACTGACCGCCGAAGAAAGACTCCTCCGTGCAATATTCGGTGAAAAGGCCCGTGAAGTAAGGGATACCTCCCTGCGTGTTCCCCACGGCGAATACGGTACCATCGTTGATGTTAAGGTATTTACCCGTGAAAATTCTTCCGAACTCAGCCCCGGTGTTAATGTTGTTGTTCGCTGCTACATCGCACAGAAGCGTAAGATTTCTGTTGGTGATAAAATGGCAGGACGCCACGGTAACAAGGGTGTTGTTTCCCGCATACTTCCCAGCGAGGATATGCCCTTCCTGCCCGACGGTACTCCTTTGGACATCGTTCTTAATCCTTTGGGCGTTCCGTCCCGTATGAATATCGGTCAGGTTCTTGAGGTTCACCTCGGTTATGCCGCAAAGGCACTTGGCTGGAACATCTGCACCCCCGTTTTCGACGGTGCACACGAAGCCGATATACGCGAATGTTTCAAGATGGCAGGTATGCCTGAAGACGGTAAAGTTCAACTGTTCGACGGACGCACCGGCGAACCGTTTGATAACCGTGTAACGGTAGGTTATATGTACTACCTTAAACTCCATCACCTTGTTGACGATAAGATACACGCCCGTTCTACCGGTCCGTACTCCCTCGTAACCCAGCAGCCGCTCGGCGGTAAGGCTCAGTTCGGTGGTCAGCGTTTCGGTGAAATGGAAGTTTGGGCGCTTGAAGCATACGGTGCCGCCTATACACTTCAGGAAATTCTTACCGTTAAGTCGGACGATGTTGTCGGCCGTGTTAAGACCTACGAGGCCATCGTTAAAGGTCAGAATGTTCCTAAGGCAGGCGTTCCCGAATCCTTCAAGGTTCTTATCAAAGAACTTCAGTCACTCGGTCTTGATGTTCGTGTTCTTGACTGTGACAACAACGAAATAGATCTTAAACAGAACTTCGACGATGATGACGATATAGGTCTGCCGATGCCGCCTATCGACGACGAGTTTGGCAGTGAAACCATCGCTGACGGTGATTTCGACAGCGGTTTCGGTTTCGAAGATGAGGATGGCGAAGTTGTTGCCAATGCATACGACTTCGAAGATTCCGACGACGAAGAATAAGTAAGGAGGGCAAATTATTATGGCTAACACAGAATTTGAATTTGAATCCATAAAAATCGGTCTTGCTTCTCCCGAACAGATAAGAAGCTGGTCCCACGGCGAGGTTACCAAGCCGGAGACCATCAATTACCGTACACTCAAACCCGAAACAGGCGGTCTTTTCTGTGAACGCATTTTCGGACCCCAGAAGGATTGGGAATGTCACTGCGGTAAGTACAAAAGAATACGCTATAAGGGCAAGGTTTGTGAACGCTGCGGTGTTGAAGTAACCCGTGCAAAGGTTCGCCGTGAGCGTATGGGCTCCATAGAGCTCGCCGCCCCGGTATCGCACATCTGGTATTTCAAGGGTATCCCCTGCAGAATGGGCTTTATCCTTGACATCTCCCCGAGAGCCCTTGAAAAGGTGCTTTACTTTGCTAACTATATTGTTACCGATCCGGGCAGCGTTC
>JAZOBW010000048.1:0-2217 GCA_045596185.1 Acutalibacteraceae bacterium
CTTCAACTATCTTGAGCCCTTCATTATCGGAAACATACTTACTTGCTGTAGCAGAATCGATAACAACAACATCAGCCTTGCCGTTTACAAGTTCCATAACGGCATCGGTGCCCTTCTTGAAAGAAGTGAACTCGTAACCCATATCGTTAACGCAGGTCTCGCCGGTGTATCCCTGAATAACAGCGATCTTTTTGCCTTCCATATCGGTTGCTTTAGCAATCGCGGAATCCTCTTTAACGATCATAACCTGTGTTGCTTTGTAGTAGGGGGTAGAGAAGTCAACTTCAAGTGCTCTTTCTTCTGTGACAGTCATACCGGCAATAACAGCGTCTATTTGATCATTCTGAAGCGCGATAAGAAGGGAATCAAATTCCATATTTGAAATTTCAGCGGTCATACCGTTATCTTTAGCGATCTGATTGGCAATTGCCATATCAATACCATCATATTCGCCGATAACGCCTTTGCTTGCAACAAATTCAAATGGAGGGAATTCAGCATTGGTACCAAACACCAATTTTTCGCTCTTCTCGGCGGAAATGTCAGAAGAATCCTTGTCGGAATCGGTGCCGCATCCGCAGAAGCAAACTGCAAGCATCATAGTTGCCAATACAAGTGCGAGGATTTTTGTGAACTTTTTCATTTTAAACTACTCCTTTAATAAAAAATATTTTGTAAGGGCAATGCCCTGGGAGACAATTTTTATAATACCTTGCTTAAAAAGTCCTGCGTTCTTTTGTTCTTTGGATTAGAAAACAGTTCGTCTGGGGTGCCACTTTCCATAACAACACCCTGATCCATAAACAGAACCCTTGTACCGACTTCCTTAGCGAATCCCATTTCATGGGTAACTACCACCATGGTCATACCGGATTTTGCAAGGTCCTTCATAACATCAAGAACTTCGCCAACCATTTCCGGATCAAGAGCAGATGTCGGTTCATCAAACAGCATTATTTCCGGTTGCATAGCAAGTGCTCTGGCAATGGCAACACGCTGTTTCTGACCGCCCGAAAGTTGAGCAGGGTATGCATCTGCTTTGTCGGATAGACCAACCCTTGCAAGAAGTTCTTTGCCTTTTTCAACGGCTTCTGCTTTTGTCATCTTTTTGAGTTTAACGGGCGCCAGTGTTATGTTCTCCATAATGGTAAGGTGAGGGAAAAGGTTGAATTGTTGGAATACCATACCCATCTTTTGACGGATAATGTTAACATTTACCTTTGGTGCATTTATTTGTTCGTTACCAATGTATATCTCACCATCAGTGGGTTTTTCAAGAAGGTTAAGACAGCGCAAGAATGTGCTTTTTCCCGAACCTGACGGTCCGATAACTACAACAACTTCACCGCGGGAAATGTGCTCATTTATGCCGGTAAGAACATTAAGATCGCCGAAACTTTTATGTAGATTTTTAACTGTTATCATATTACACCCTCCTTACCTTACATCGGATTTTCTGAGGGCTTTTTCGATAAAGCCTAATGAAATTGTCAGAATTTTTATCAAAACAAAATAAATAACAGCAGTTGCGATAAGCGGCATAAAGGCTTCAAAAGTGGAACTCTTTATGAAATCGCCTGCTTTCTGTATATCCATAAGACCGACATAACCCACTATAGCAGTTTCTTTGATAAGAACTATAAATTCATTACACAGAGCGGGGAATATGTTCTTAACTGCTTGTGGGATAACAATGTTTATCATAGTTTGCGAACTGCTTAGTCCCAGTGAGCGGCCGGCTTCGGTCTGCCCAACATCGATAGACATAATTCCCGCACGGATTATTTCGGATACATAAGCACCGGAGTTTATACCGAATGCGATAGCAGCGATTATCCACTTTTCCCAGTGTACCGAGGCAAATATAACAAAGTAAATTATCATAAGTTGTGTAACGGAAGGGGTACCTCTGATAACATCAGTATACACCTTTCCTAAAAATCTAAGAAATTTACTTTTGGAAAGATTGCAAAGGGCAATAATAAGACCGATGGCAATACCGATAACGATTGCAAGAAGAGAAACTTTGATAGTGACCCCGATACCGTCTAACAAAAGTTTGTAACGGTCATCTTTGATAAAACATTTGTGGAATGTTTCGGCAAAATCCAACATCCATGTTTCTAACCAAGCCATTGCGCAACTCCTTTAACTTAATTGAAGTCATTATATATTATCATATTTTATTCAATACTGCAAGGCTTTTTTGCATAAATA
>JAZOBW010000049.1:0-4841 GCA_045596185.1 Acutalibacteraceae bacterium
TGGCCTCCGACTTACTGTTTGGGAGCATGGGGAAGTGCAAGTTCCTGCGGAATACCGGAGAACTTTTTCCAGACATCAAGAATCTGCTCTTTTGTGGGCTTATTTTTGAAGGTTACGAAAACGGCTGCCATATGTCCGTCCGAAACGGGAACGCGCAGACACTGTGCGGTGAATTTTGGTGTGGTTGCCGATACGATTTTTCCGTCTTCAATCTTACCCCATATTTTAAGTGGCTCAAGTTCGCTTTTTTCTTCTTCGCCGCCTATGTAGGGGATAACATTGTCTATCATTTCGGGCCAACGCTCAAAGGTCTTTCCTGCGCCTGAAATTGCCTGATAGGTGCAAACGAGACATTTTTCAACACCGAATTCATCAAGCGGATAAAGTGCAGGTACATAACTTTGAAGTGAACAGTTGGATTTAACAGCAACAAATCCACGCTTGGTTCCAAGTCTCTTGCGCTGTGCTTCGATAATTTCTATGTGGTCAGGGTTGATTTCGGGAATTACCATAGGAACATCAGGAGTGAAGCGGTGAGCACTGTTATTGGATACAACGGGACATTCGTGCTTTGCATAGGTTTCCTCTAATGCTTTGATCTCATCCTTTTTCATATCAACAGCGCAGAAAACAAAATCAACCTTAGAAACTATGGTGTCAATATCTGCAACAGCGTCGTACACGGTCATATTTTCAAGATTGGAAGGCATGGGTGAGGTCATTGCCCAACGGTTGCCGCAAGCCTCTTTATAGGTTTTACCTGCACTGCGTGAACTGGCGGCAAGTGCTGTTACATTAAACCAGGGATGATCGCAAAGAAGAAGCGAAAATCGCTGACCTACCATACCGGTAGCACCTATGATACCAACATTAAATTTTTTCATATTTTTTCAAACCTTTCGCTATATTGCAAAAAAGTGTTGAACTAAACGACCTTTTGCAATATAATATTAAATATTATCATAGATAAATATAACATCACCAAATATGTTTGTCAAACTATTTTATGCTGTTTTTATCAGAAAGTTATTGGTGTTTTATGAAAAATATGAAAACAAGTGATTTTTTTTACGATCTGCCAGAAGAACTTATTGCGCAAACTCCCATAGAGCCGCGCGACAATTCAAGATTGTTGCATCTTTCAAAAGAGAACGGCAAAATTGAGCATACACATTTTTATGACCTTGATAAGTATTTAAGAACGGGGGATTGTCTTGTTCTTAACAACACCCGTGTTCTTCCTGCCCGTCTTTACGGTACTAGAAACGATACCGGCAGCATTGTGGAATTTGTTCTTTTGAAACAACGCGATCTGTATACTTGGGAGGTTTTGGCAGGCCCCGGTAAGAAAGCAAGGGTTGGTCATTGTTTTACCTTCAGCGATAAGTTAAGCGCCGAGGTTGTTGAGGTGCTCGATGATGGAAACCGTATCATAAATTTCAAGTGCAACGGTGAATTCTTTTCGGTTCTCGATGAGGTCGGTCAGATGCCGCTTCCGCCGTATATAAAAGAAAAACTTGAGGACCGTGAACGCTATCAGACGGTATATTCAAAGGAACTTGGTTCCGCTGCCGCTCCAACTGCAGGCCTTCATTTTACAAAGGATATGATTTCCCGATTGGAGAAAAAGGGCGTAAATATTGCTTATGTTACGCTTCATGTCGGTCTTGGTACATTCAGACCAGTTAAGGTTGATAATATAACCGAGCATAAAATGCATACCGAGTTCTATTCGGTAACAAAAGAAAATGCAGATATCATATCTGATACCAAAAAAAACGGCGGCAGGGTAATATGTGTGGGCACTACAAGTTGTCGCACTATAGAAAGTGTTGCAAATAAATACGGTGATATTTGTGAATGTAGCGGAAATACGGATATTTTTATCTATCCCGGATATTCTTTCAAATATATGGATGCGCTTATAACAAATTTTCATTTGCCCGAAAGTACTCTGATAATGCTTGTATCTGCATTTGCCGGTTATGAGAATACAATGAATGCGTATAAAGTTGCCGTTGAAGAACATTACAGATTTTTTAGCTTCGGCGATGCGATGCTGATTTTGTGAGGAGATAATAAATGTTTCGTCTGTTAAAAAATGAAAACGGCGCACGGCGCGGTGAACTTTATACAAACCGAGGGGTTGTGCAAACCCCTGCTTTTATGAATGTTGCAACTGCGGGTGCGATTAAGGGTGCTGTTTCTGCCGAGGATCTTAAAACACTCGGTTGTCAGGTTATGCTTTCTAATACCTATCATTTGCATATACGCCCGTCCGATACGGTAATAAAACAATGTGGCGGACTTCATAAATTTACTACATGGGAGGGCCCGATACTCACCGATAGTGGCGGTTTTCAGGTTTTTTCACTTGCAAAACTTCGCAAAATAGAAGAAGAGGGCGTTACGTTTGCCAGTCATATTGACGGTAGAAGAATCTTTATGGGTCCCGAAGAGAGTATGACCATTCAATCTAATCTTGGCTCTACTATTGCTATGGCCTTCGATGAATGTGTTGAAAATCCTGCAACATACTCCTACGCCAAGGCATCCTGCGAAAGGACTACCCGCTGGCTTATAAGGTGTCAGGAGAAAATGAGGCAACTCAATTCTCTTGAACATACCATAAATCCGGAACAAATGCTTTTCGGTATAAATCAGGGATGTACTTTCAAGGATCTGCGCATTGATCATATGAAACGCATTTCCGAACTTGATCTTGATGGCTATGCCATAGGCGGTCTTGCGGTGGGTGAACCGAATGAAGTTATGTATGATATAATTGAAACGGTTACTCCGTTTATGCCCGAAAATAAAATTCGTTATCTGATGGGGGTAGGAACTCCGTTGGATATACTTAATGCGGTTGAGCGCGGTGTTGACCTGTTCGATTGTGTAATGCCCAGCCGAAATGCCCGTCACGGTCATCTGTTTACATCTAAGGGAATCATAAATCTCAATAACCATAAGTATGAGCAGGATATGTCGCCAATAGACGAGAATTGCGGTTGTCCAGTATGCAAACGTTACAGTAAGGCTTATGTAAGACATCTGCTTAAAAGCACCGAAATGCTTTCACAGCGTCTAACCGTTATGCACAACCTATGGTTTTATAACCATCTTATGGAGGAAATTCGTCAGGCTATTGACGAGGGTCGCTTTGCCCAATACAAGGCGGAAAAGGAAAAAATACTTGGAAATCGCATCTAATGAAATATTTTCCTTGCAAATGTGCAAATACTTTTGTATAATGTCATTTAGTATTATAACGGAGGTTTAATTTTATGAATTTTGATTTATTGTATTTTGCTGCTGAAAAGGATCCGAATCAGACCGGCGGTTTCAGCGGTCTGCTTCTTCCCATAATTTCTATGGCGGTTATGTTTGCTGCGATGTATTTTCTTATTATTCGTCCGCAGAAAAAAAAGGAAAAGGAAGAAAAGAAGATGCGTGAAAATCTTCAGGTTGGTGATGAAATTGTTACCATCGGTGGTATTCACGGCAGAATTGTTTCTCTTAAAGAAGAAACAATGGTTATCGAATCCAAAAGCGATCACAGCAAGATGACTATTGCGCGTTGGGCACTTCAGTCCAATCTTACTGTTCACGATGAAGTTGCAAAATAAAAAGTAATTTTTTATCCCTCTGCTTTCATATATTGATTGCGGAGGGATTTTTATGAAAAAGGATTATCTTGACGGTGCAAATAAGAAACTTTCGATTTATGCTTTAAGTATTGTTATCGGTGTAGGCATCACAATTTTGTGTATGCTTATATTTGCTGCCATTATGCTTTTTGCAAAGTTCGATCGTGAATATGCGGTTCCCTTTGCTACCATCAGTCTTGCGGTCGGTACACTTTTTGCTGCCCGATTCGCATCAGGGAAAATAGGAAGCAAGGGGTATCTTGTCGGACTTATAATCGGTGTTGTGGTATTCCTTATTTTATTGGTAATCTCAATTGTAATAAATCGTAGTTCATTAGGTGTAAATACACTTTTTCATTTTATCATAATTGTTTTATCATCGCTTATCGGTGGTATATCAGGAGTAAATAAGCGCAATAAAAAATTGATATAACATAACGACCGCCTCACAGTGATGAATGAGGCGGTCGTTATGTTATTCCTGTTTATTTGTAAGCATTTCAACCATCGTGTGATAAATGTTTACGGGATCGTTAAGAAATCTTTCCTTAATGCTTATTGCCTGATCATCATCGGTAACAAGCAATTTTACACTGAAAAACGGAACGCTGCCGTCATGAATAGTGCAGGTGATGTATGTGCGCGAATTTTCGTGTGTAACTTCAAATTCGGTAGACTGCGCATTCTTAAAACGAGAAAGCATTTTCATAGTCGCTGTATATGCCCTGTCTTTAACGGTAAAAGAAAGGGAAGTGGCAAGTGTTTTTGCAATTTCGCGGCCCGAAGGGGTAATACGGTAGTTGTTTTCGCCTTCGTCAACCGCCTCTATGTGACCGCCTTTTGAAAGTGCGACAATAGCATCGCTAACCTCAAATCCGTTTGCAATACCTTCATAGTGTAAAGTATTTGCCATCATAGCAACCGGCACCGGTTCATCAATTGCGCTTAAAATATAGCAGATAAGAATTCTGATATCGCTTATGCTGAAAAGACCGCCGAGTCTTACACCGGCAGAAGATGCATCTCTTTCCAAAATAAATTTCTCCTTTGAAATATTGTTACTTTAATTATAACTTCTAAGAGTGCATTTTTCAAGAGCAAAATCAACCGTCATAGTTTTCAACCGAGCGTTCTGCCTCATCACGGGTTGAAAATTCTATTCCGTTTTCCAAGGCGGCTCTGTCTGATATA
>JAZOBW010000050.1:0-4362 GCA_045596185.1 Acutalibacteraceae bacterium
AAGCAAGAATCATAATAGCAGGTACCATAGCCTTAAATCCGTTAGGCAATGCTTCCATACATTCTTTGAAAGAAAGTACTCGACGGAAAAGATAATAAATTACAGTAAATATGATTGCGGCAAAAGAACCGATAACCAAACCTACCGATGCATCACTATCCGAAAATGCCTTGATAAAGTTTGTGCCGGAGAAGAAACCGCCTGAATAAATCATACCTAAAACACACGCAATAATAAGAACAACAACGGGGATTATAAGATCGAATACTCTTCCCTTTTCATTAGCATTTACCTCTTCGCCATCATCACCCAAATGTTCACCGGAAGTGAATATATCGCCGTTCATAGCATTTATTTCGTGCTTTTTCATAGGACCGTAATCCATATTAGTAACGGCAAGGAATACCATCATAACGATAGTAAGAATAGCATAGAAATTATAAGGAATAGCGCTTATGAAAAGTGACATTCCGCTTTCGGCGCCTGAACCCTTTGCAAAACCGGCAACAGCAGCAGCCCAAGAAGAAAGCGGTGCAATAATACAAATAGGAGCAGCCGTAGCATCTATCAGATATGAAAGTTTTGCACGAGAAAGTTTATGCTTATCTGTTACGGGACGCATTACGGAACCAACCGTAAGGCAGTTGAAATAGTCATCAATGAATATCAAAACGCCCAAAAGTATTGTTGCTAACTGTGCACCAATTCGGGATTTAATATGTTTAGTAGTCCACTTGCCGAATGCACGGGAACCACCGGCTTTGTTCATCATTGCAACCATTGCACCGAGCATTACCAAGAATATCAGAATACCGATATTATAAGAATCTGCTATACTGGCAACAAATCCATCCTGCAAGGTATGTACGATCGTACCTTCAAAATTAAAGTTGGAATAGATCATACCGCCGCAAAGAATACCTACAAACAGCGAGGAATAAACCTCTTTTGTTATAAGCGCCAGAATAATTGCCACGATTGGAGGAACAAGTGACCAGATCGAAGCGTATGTAGGAATATCTGACTTAACCGTTTTAAGTGCAATATCAAAATGTTCATCGAAATCCTCGTCATCGCTCCAGTTATCGCCGTAACTATCCAGATATTCGGCAGCCGAATCAACATCTGAAAGATCGTATTCCGTATCACCGACACTGAAAGTTTCATTTACTTTTGCCTCTGCCGCATCTTTGGTTTCGCCAAGAGCCGTAAAGGTTCCCAAAAATACAACAAATGCGCAAAATACAGCCAAAAGAATAATTCTTAAAAATCTGTTTTTCTGCATTTTCAACCTCTCCTATTTTAATAATAGTTTTATGTTAGCATAACCGCCATAATTTGTCAACGAGATTTTGTAGTTGTATAAATACAACGAACCCCCCACTTGTTTGTGGGGGGTGTATTCATTAGTCGTTTACATAAGGAAGTAATGCAATCTGGCGAGCACGCTTGATAGCGGTTGTAAGTTCGCGCTGATGCATTGCGCAGGTGCCGGTGGCTCTGCGGGGAAGAATCTTTGCACGTTCGGAAACGAACTTGCGAAGTCTTGCTACATCCTTGTAATCAATAGTTTCTACACGGTCAGCGCAGAAATGGCAAACCTTTTTACGTGCCTTTCTGCGTGCAGGTCTATCAGTCTTTTCCATTGAAAAGTTCCTCCTTTACCTATCTATCTGTCAAATTAGAGAATCAAAAGGGCAGATCATCGTCCATACCGCTGTCGATCTCGGTAAATTCGGTCGAGCCGACATTGCTGAAAGAAGCAGGTTCCATAGCGTCTACGGCAGAGGGAGCGGCGTCTCTTTTAGATTCTACGAACTGGGCATTGTTAACAACAACCTCGAAAGCGGTGCGGTTGTTACCGTTTTTATCGGTATATCTGCGGGTCTGGATAGAGCCTTCGATACCGATCATATTGCCCTTCTTGAAAAACTTTGTAATAAATTCCGCAGTCTGACGCCATGCAACTACATTGATGAAGTCAGTCTGGGGTTCTTCGCCCGAACGGTAACGGCGCGATACAGCAATAGAGAAAGATGTTACCGAAATACCATTCGGTGTTTTCTTAAGTTCGGGATCGGCGGTAAGACGGCCGGTCAAAACAACTAAATTAAACATTCAATATTCCTCCATTACTTTCTGATTACCATAACGCGAAGAACGCCTTCGGTAATGCCGGCAATACGCTCAAGTTCTGCCGGGAATCCGGGTTCGGCAGTGAAGGTTGTGAAGACATAGTAGCCTTCTGCCTCGTCGTTGATGAGATAGGCAAGACGACGCTTACCCCATTCGTCAACGTTTTCAACCGTGCCGTTTTTAGCGATAAGATCATTGAACTTTTCCTTCAGTGCATTTACGGACTCTTCGCCGCCTGCAACCGAGTAAATCATTGTCGCCTCATACTTATTGGTCATTTCGTTGCACCTCCTTATGGTCTGATGGCTCCGTTTTTCAGGGAGCAAGGGGCTAATTTCTGTGATATTTTCAATTAGCAAACTGTATTATAACAACATTTTATCAATTAGTCAACATTTTTTTACTTTTTATTGATTTTATCAGTTATTTGCATTATAATATATACAAATTATGCAGGGAGGCTTTAATAATGCTTCTTACCATTGATATAGGCAACACCAACATTACACTTGGCGCATACCGCGGCGAAGTTCTTACCTTTACCGCCCGTCTTAAAACCGATCCAGATAAAACGGCAGATGAATATGCCATTCAGTTCAAAGATATCCTTGAACTATATCAATGCCACTACAGTGATATAGAGGCCTGTATAATCTCTTCGGTTGTACCGGCTGTAGGTTCCAATGTAAGTCTTGCGGTATCCCGTCTATGCGATATTGTACCACTCTCGGTAGGTCCCGGACTTAAGACCGGCCTTAACATCAAAATAGACAATCCTGCACAACTGGGCGCAGATCTTGTTGCCGGTGCCGTAGGCGCCATAAGCGAGTACACACTTCCCTGTATCGTTATTGATATGGGCACTGCATCTACAGTCAGCGTTATTGACAAAAACGGTATGTATCTCGGCGGTGCTATTGCAGCAGGTGTTCGTCTGACCCTTAAAGCACTCTTTGAGAACACGGCGCAGTTACCTTCTATTCACATAGAGGCTCCCCGTTCGGTTATCGGCACCAATACCGTGGACTGTATGAAATCGGGCCTTGTTTTCGGTACCGCATCTATGATAGACGGTCTTATCGAACGTATCACCGATGAACTGGGTGAAAAACCTACAGTTGTTGCCACCGGCGGACTTTCCAAGGAAATAGTAACATATTGTAAAAACGATATTATTTACAATGAAAATCTACTTCTCGACGGTCTGCGTGAAATATACGAAAAAAACAAATGATTCGGCATAATCCGCTAAAAAGGCGGTTTGCAAATATTATGAACTGTACCCTTAAGGGACAGTATCGGAGGTATTTTTATGTCAAAAGAAAATGTTATTAAGCCAAAAAACAAAACAGCAATGCTTTTCAAACTGACACTTCTCAGTCTGTTCATAGCAATTATGATCGTTATGGATTTCACCCCTTTAGGCTACATTACGACCGGCGCTTTTTCCATAACACTTATGACCATTCCCGTTGCTCTGGGTAGTGTTTGCTCCGGTTATACCGGCGGTGCTGTTTTGGGTGCGCTGTTCGGACTGACCAGTTTTTTACAAGCTTTCGGTATCGGATTTATGATAGATTCACTTGCTTCTACACTGTTCACCGAAAAACCTTTTGCCTACACCGTAACCTGCTTTGTACCCAGAATAATTGCAGGTTTGGCATCGGCACTTATTTTCAAAATATTCCAAAAAGCGGACAAGTTGGGTCTGTATGCCTTTGCAATTTCCGCGGCGGTAGTTCCCTTTCTCAACACGCTACTGTTTATGACTTTCTTTGCACTGTTCTACAAAGATACCGTTTTCGGCGGTCAGGGAGTTTTCTCAATAATACTTACCGCATTTACCCTTAATTTCTTTATTGAACTGTGTGTAACACTTGTAGCAGGAACAGCAATAAATAAAACTATTTACCGATTTGCAGGCAAATATATGGCATAATTTCCACAAAAGGCGGTTTTTTACCGCCTTTTATTTTATAATGTATAACAATTTATCTTTTTTTGAAAAAAACTCTTTATTTTTTTAACATTATTTGCTATAATAAATTGGATACTCGAAAAAGGGTATTTAACAATGTTAAATTTGGATTTTATATCCATAAATTTTTTAGGAGGTTGATTCGCAATGAGTCATAAGTTTGTCTACCTTTTCAGCGAAGGCGACGCATCAATGCGTGAGCTTCTCGGCGGTAAGGGTGCTAACCTTGCTGAGATGACCAAAATCGG
>JAZOBW010000051.1:0-5145 GCA_045596185.1 Acutalibacteraceae bacterium
TTCCTTGCAGGTTTCTTTATCTATGCCGTAAATGGTACCGCCTGGGCTTTTGCCACCGATATAGGCGGTCGTGTATTTGCAGGAACGGCAACCGGTATCCTTGACTTTTCCGCATATATGGGTGCCGCCGTTCAGGCGATAGTATACGGATTTATCCTTGAAAAAGGAAACTGGAATATTGTTTTCCTTTCCATCGCCGCATTCTGCATCGCTATCGCAGTATTCAGCACCATCAGTTCCATAGGAAGCAAAAGAAAATTAAAGGTATAATATATATTAAGAAGCCGTTTTCTTAACGAAAACGGCTTCTTTTTTTGAATATTATGTTTCTGCTGTTTTTGAAACAGGCTTTGTTTTAAGATGAATGTATATTTCCTGACATACCGCCATAACGGCAATTATAAATACCACAACGATCACAGGTCTTGCTACAAAAAATTTGAAAAGATACATTGCAACAAACAGTGCTATTCCGGTAAGTTTATTAAGGAATGTGTGAAGCGACGGAAAAGTATGGAATTTAACAAAGGCTATCACATAGCAAATAAGGCGAAGTGAGAAAATTATCACCATCATAGCATATTCAAGTTTTTTGAACTGAACAATAATAACGGGAACAATCTTTACCAATACTACAAACCAAAACAAAAGATCGGCTATACTGTCAAGTTTGGAACCGAGTTCGCTTTCCAGATGATATCTTCTTGCAATAAACCCATCAAGCGCATCGCTTATAGCAATGACTGTGTATAGGGTGTAGAAAGCTATTGTCATCGTAGGTACGAACAGAAGCGGTATTGCCGCAATTATTCTGAATGCGGTTATGCAGTTAGGTAAATTTTTGAATTTTACAGTATTCACAAAATTTCGCTTCCTTTTTACAAATCCTTTCCAGATAATTATACACTTTTTTCATATCAAAATCAATAGATAGCAAAAAAAAAATACATTTATAGTGTTTATACCTTGAAGTACAGCAAGTATCTTGACAACAAAAAAAAATAATGATAAGATATTTTTGTAATTTGTTTAATCAAGGAGTGCGTGTATGCAATACGGCCTTAAAAACTGCCGCGATGCCACTGATGCAACATACAAAACGATTGTTGACATAACAGAAAACAATGGCAGAATAAATTTCAGATTTACAGCAGAAACATCGCAGTATAACTGTCCGTTTCACAATTATAATGATATCCATGCTAACGGCGGAGATGTTTGCGAAGTTTTCATTGGCACCGATCCCGAACGCAAAAGGTATTACGAGATAGAAATAAGTCCCGAAAACAAACTTATGCTTGCTCTCATTGAATACAAAGGTGTTGACGATAACGAAGATCCCGTGCTTGAATTGAAATTTATCGATGACTGCTTTATTGAAAGTACGGTAATCAGAATCGAAAACGGATATGTTGCAGAGTTTAGTTTTGATCTAGACAGGATAAAAACCGGCGATGGTGAAATTTTCTTCAACGCCTACAGAATAGATACTGACGGTTCGCAGCCTGATAAGCATCTTTTTGCTTTATCCCCTACTATGCGCCCGAAATTTCACGCACCGAATTATTTCTTATTGCTTAAAGATTATATTTGATAAAGGAGTATTTATATGAATACTACAATCGGTATTTTAGGATACGGAAATCTTGGCCGCGGCATCGAATGTGCCATAGCCAAAAATCCCGATATGGAACTTGTAGCAGTATTCACCCGCAGAAAACCCGAAAGTGTTAAAATACTTTCCAAGAATGTGGGTGTATATCATATTGACGATGCCGTTAAGATGAAAAACGATATCGATGTTCTTATTCTTTGTGGCGGCAGTGCTACCGACCTGCCCGTACAAACGCCAGAATTTGCACAGCATTT
Organism: Acutalibacteraceae bacterium; assembly: GCA_045596185.1. GTDB lineage: Bacteria > Bacillota > Clostridia > Oscillospirales > Acutalibacteraceae > UBA737. The sequence goes on from JAZOBW010000051.1 coordinate 1,870, forward strand.
CAATGTTGTTGACAGTTTTGATACACACGCAAAAATCCCAGAACACTTTGCAAATGTTGATGCAGCAGCAAAAAATAACGGAAATATAGCCGTTATATCCTGCGGTTGGGACCCCGGTATGTTTTCGATTAACCGTCTTTATGCATCTGCAATCCTCCCCGACGGTAAAGACTATACTTTCTGGGGCAAGGGCATCAGTCAGGGACATTCCGATGGTATTCGCCGTATAGAGGGCGTTGCAGACGCAAAGCAGTATACCATACCTATAGATGCGGCACTTGAAGCCGTAAGGAGTGGAAGTAACCCTGAACTCACCACCAGAGAAAAGCATCTGCGCGAATGTTTTGTTGTTGCCGAAGAGGGCGCCGATAAAGAAAGAATAGAAAAAGAAATAAAAACAATGCCGAATTATTTTGCCGACTATGATACCATTGTACATTTCATTTCAGCAGAGGAACTGAGACGTGACCACAGCGGTATCCCCCACGGCGGATTTGTTATCCGTTCGGGAAAGACAGGTTGGAACAATGAGCACAATCACCTTATTGAATACAGCCTTAAACTGGACTCAAACCCCGAATTTACCGCAAGTGTTATTATTGCTTGTGCCCGTGCTGCACATCGTATGAATTTGGAGGGTATGAAGGGTTGCAAAACAATTTTTGACATTCCACCCGCACTGCTCTCTCCCTTATCAAGCGAAGAAATAATAAAGAATTTACTATAAAAAATGCAGAGCCGAATCGTTTGATTCGGCTCTGTATTTTTATTTAGAACCTTTGTGGATTATTTATCTTCTGTATGCTAAGCAGAGACATAAAAATTACAGCAAAGCCGTGTAACAATATACCATTGCTTTCATAATTGATAAAAAAATCCAAGTCAGAAGACTTGGATTTTTTGGCGGAGATGGAGGGATTCGAACCCTCGAAGACGTTTTAGCGTCTTACACGATTTCCAATCGTGCGCCCTCGACCGGACTAGGCGACATCTCCTTATTAGTACCAAGATATTATAACGGATATAACGAAAAAAATCAAGTACTATTTTTACTTTTTATGATATTTTTTATTTATTATATATCTGCAATATTTGCTGTGCCCTATCGGTTATCATATCCCGTAAAATCTGCGGAGATTTAACCTCGATATCATCGCCATAGTTCATTATCCATGTGACAAGTGCACCACTTACTACCGCCTTTGCCGAAAATTCAAAATGGGTATCGCTTACATTTCGAATAAATATATTTTCTCCGAAACGGTCGGTCAACTGTTCCAGTATTCTCTTATTGCAGCGAAGTTCGATTTCCTGTGCATCGCCGCCGAACATACTGAACAGTTTTTTGGTGTAATCTGCCACATCAAAAACATCGGTATAATCACACACTTCGCTAAAATGGCGGATGGACTCGTCCGTTTCGGTAACCGAACGCATACGATCAATTCGCATATGTATCAGATTATCATACTTTTCATAGTTGCCGATCAGGTAATAGTGGTCGTCCTGCCATGTCATAGCATAAGGACTGATCTTGCGCTGTTTAAGAACCGTTTCAATCTCTCGGTTGGGACCAAGTTCCCTTACACCGTATTTAAGAATTATCTTATGGCGGTTTTCAATAGCACGGTTTATAGCATCTATATTATAATATATTTCCTCGTTAGTACATTTGCCCATACTGTCGATATAAATGCCCTTGTTACGCTTTTTGGCTTGATGGTCGCTTAACATCCCGTCAAGTTTGGAAACAAGTTCTCTGGTTTTTTTGGCACTTATAAAACGTGCAGTGCGAACGGCATCACTAAGCAGATAAATTTCGGGAACCTCAAACTCTCGAGAAGCAAGGAAATATCCTGCCTTGGGTACACGGGTCTTTATTATATCGTATCCAAAATCAATAAGCGTCTCAATATCGCCGTAAATCGCCTTACGCTCTGCCGTTATTCCGTTAGCAGCAAGTTTTTTGCATATTTCGGGTGCGGATATTGGGTGGTCCTCATCGGTACTGTGACGAAGTATATCAATAATATACAGAAGTTTTAACTTTTGTTCGCTTCGCGGTGCCATTCTTCCACAACCTTTATAAATTCTTCATAAGAGTATATCGCGTTTATTGCGTCAAGTAGTGCATTCGGAGAAATTCCTATTGGCAATCGGGTAAAATATGCAAAACTTTCTCTTTTTGCACGGCTATCTTCCCTTCCGGAAAGTCCGGCAGAGTACATATCTGATTTTGTTATCCTACGGCGCTGTAGCGGCACTTCTTCACAAAATACGCCGCTTCGCTCAAGCGCATCAAGAATGGCGGCCTTACCTACACCTTCTACACCGAGCAGTCCCTGCTTTGAAGGGGCGCTTTTCCTTTTTTCCTTACCTGCCAGTTGCGGCACATAAACATTTATGATATTCCCGTCGGGGCATATTTTTTTAATGTGGGAGCGAATAAGTGCACCTGCAGAATCGGTATCGGTCATAACAATTATTCCGTTTTTACGCGCCAATGTGCGTATCAGTTCACATTTTTCCGCATTTTTGAATATACCGAAACCATCGGTAGTAAATATTTCGGCATCAACGATATTTTCAAGTGCTATCTTATCATACTTACCCTCTACTATAACTGCACGGTTCAACCTAATCAACATCTTCACCCTTAAGCATAATATAGACGAGTTTAACGGTAAGTTTTTCTAATATGATGCGTTCATCGGCGGCAAAACTTTTCAGCGCCTTATCTGCCTGTATCAAAGCATCAAAACTGAGTTTTATGCGTTTTGAATCCATTTTTTTGAGGCTATCGGCGGCACGTGTAAGTACAAAAGTACGTTTGCCGTAACCGAAATCCTGTGCCACCTGCTGCATAGGTATCTGTGCTTTGCGCGCAGCATAGGCGCGATAGATATCAACATAATTCATCGCTGCAGTATGCAGAATTATCATAGGTTCAAGCCGCATATAAAACATATCATCAATCATTTTGAGTGCGCCCGATATATCCCCTGCCATAATTGCCTTTACATAATCATATACCGAAGATTCAACATTCTTTGTGCATACCTTATCTACGGTGCTTTTATCGATATCGCCGCCATTTGTAAAAGCACAAAGTTTATCAAGTTCACTTCTGAGAATATTTATATCTTCACCTACAGTCTCTACAAGATACCGTGCAACCGTATCCTGCATTCGGCAACCGCGTTTAGCGGCACCCGATGTAAGCATTTTTACCAGTCCTGCAGTGGTACGGTGGTCAAGTCGGAAGGCCAAGCGGTC